>NZ_QTMZ01000015.1:0-138177 GCF_003602935.1 Bacteroides sp. AM54-2NS | reverse complement strand
ACGGCCTCTATTCATAATTAACTATAAATCAGTGCTATTTGGCAGATTACGTTAGATATGTTTTCCTATGGTTTTACACATCTGGAGTAATTGGTGGTTACTGGTGGATTCTTCAAATGTGCATGGCACTGGCCGCCCTATTCGCCATCATCATGGCGGCAGGCATGGCGTACAAAATGATGGTCAAGCACGAGCCTTTGGACGTGATGAAGCTCTTCAGACCGCTGGCCGTGTCGCTTATCCTCTGCTGGTGGTATCCTCCGGCAGACACGGGCATGGCAAACAGCGGGAGCAACTGGTGCTTTTTAGATTTCCTCTCCTATATCCCGAACTGCGTCGGTTCGTACACACATGACCTGTACGAGGCCGAAGCCTCGCAAATCTCGGACAAGTTCGAGGAAGTGCAGGAGTTGATTTACGTGCGCGACACGATGTACACTGCCCTGCAGGCACAGGCCGATGTCGCCCATACGGGTACGTCGGACCCAAACCTTATCGAGGCAACGATGGAACAGACAGGTGTGGACGAGGTAACGAACATGGAGAAGGATGCGGCGAAGCTGTGGTTCACCTCGCTGACTTCGGGGGTAATCGTGGGGATTGACAAAATCATCATGCTGATAGCCCTTGTAGTATTCAGAATCGGTTGGTGGGCGACCATCTATTGTCAGCAAATTCTTTTGGGAATGCTCACCATTTTCGGACCTATCCAATGGGCGTTCTCGCTCCTGCCCAAGTGGGAAGGCGCATGGGCGAAGTGGCTCACAAGGTATCTGACGGTGCATTTCTATGGTGCGATGCTCTACTTTGTGGGCTTCTACGTGCTGCTGCTGTTCGACATCGTACTTTGCATACAGGTAGAGAACCTAACGGCGATAACGGCAAGCGAGCAGACGATGGCGGCTTACCTGCAAAACTCCTTCTTCTCGGCGGGCTATCTGATGGCGGCAAGCATCGTGGCCCTAAAATGCCTGAACCTCGTCCCCGACCTTGCGGCATGGATGATACCGGAGGGTGACACGGCGTTCTCAACCCGAAACTTCGGCGAGGGCGTGGCACAGCAGGCCAAAATGACGGCGACGGGCGCAATGGGTACGGTAATGAGATAACAAAGTAACGATAAATATTCAAACAAAATGGTCATCAAGAATTTAGAGAACAAAATCAAACTGGTCGGAATTATCTGCACCGCCTTTCTCGTGGGGTGCGTCATCATCAGCGTGTCGAGTATCTGGACGGCCCGCATGATGGTTACGGACGCTCAAAAGAAGGTGTATGTGCTGGACAGCAACGTGCCTATACTGGTACGCCGCACGACGATGGAGGAAACGCTTGACGTGGAAGCCAAGAGCCATGTCGAGATGTTCCACCACTACTTCTTTACCCTTGCTCCCGACGACAAGTACATCCGCTACACGATGGAGAAAGCGATGTACTTAGTGGACGAAACGGGCTTGGCACAGTACAATACGCTCAAGGAGAAAGGTTTCTATTCCAACATCTTGGGAACGAGTGCCGTCTTTTCGATTTTCTGCGACAGTATCACCTTCAACAAGGAGAAGATGGAGTTCACTTACTACGGGCGGCAGCGTATCGAACGGCGCAGCAATATCCTGATGCGCGAACTGGTTACGGCGGGACAGCTCAAGCGTGTACCCCGGACGGAGAACAACCCGCACGGGCTGCTCATTGTGAACTGGCGCACGCTGCTGAACAAGGACATCGAGCAAAAGACAAAAAGCAACTATTAACTCTACCAGTCCTATGAATATCAAAGGATTCAGACGTATGCTGTTCGGCGAGAAGATGCCGGACAAGAACGACCCGAAATACAAGGAGCGCTACGAACGCGACGTGGATGCCGGGCGACGCTTCGCCAAAGCGACACGTATCGACAAGGCAGTGGCCAAAGTACAGGGTTTCGCCAACGCCCACCGGACGCTGTTTCTCGTCATCGTATTTGGCTTCGCCATCTGCGGGCTGACATGGAATATTTACCGCCTGACGGTGGTGTACCGCCATCATCCGACCCGCCGGACGGCCACGGAGATGCAGGATTCCGTGCTCCGGGAACGGCATAAGATGCTTTCCGTACCGCATGTACGAAGATTCGATACGAAGGAAAGTGGTACGGAAAGGCCGGAATAGAACGGCAGGCTTATGAATATGCCGTTTGAGAGAACTATAAGCAAGTATGTGCAACTCAATTAAAGGGAAACAATGAACAATATCTTCAAGAGAATTAATTTCAGGCAGCCAAAGTATATGCTTCCGGCTATCCTCTATATTCCCCTTCTCGGCACGTCGTACTTCTTTTTCGACCTGTTCCATACCGAGAAGGTCGAGGTACAGGATAAGACACTCCAGACGACCGAGTTCCTGAATCCCGAATTGCCGGACGCCCAAATCAAGGGTGGCGACGGTATCGGCAGCAAGTATGAGAACATGGCCAAATCATGGGGCAAGATACAAGATTATTCCGCTGTGGACAACATCGAGCGGGACGAACCGGACAATAACCAAGAGGAATATGAATCGCAGTACACCGAAGAGGACATCGCCCTGCTTGACCGGCAGGAAAAGGAAAATGATCTGGCAGCGGAAGCGGCCGATGCCAAGAGGCGGGAGCAGGAGCTCTCGCAGAACTGGAAAAAGCACTCGCCGAAGCGAGGTTGAGAGGACAACGGGAGGTCATGCCGTCCGAAACGGACAGCACCGCAACGGCGGCTCCGCCGGACACGATGACGCAGGCCAAGGGAACCATCGACGAGGAAAGCCGTTCGGTCAAAGCTCCTGCGGAGACGGACAAGGCAAGCGAGGTGGTGAAGAAGGTAAAGACGGCTTCGGACTACTTCAACACACTGGCGAAAGACGCTCGGGAACCGAAACTCATCAAGGCGATCATCGACGAGAACATCAAGGCCGTGGACGGCTCGCGTGTGCGGCTGCGCCTGCTGGACGACATCGAAATCAACGAGAGCGTGGTCAGGCGTGGTACTTACCTGTATGCCACAGTCAGCGGTTTCTCTTCCGGACGTGTAAAAGGAAGCATCAACAGCATATTGGTGGAGGACGAACTGGTCAAGGTCAGCTTGTCAATCTACGATACGGACGGGCTGGAAGGACTTTACGTACCCATCAGCCAGTTCCGCGAGACAAGCAAGGATGTGGCGAGCAGTGCCATGTCGGGCAGCATGAACATGAATACCAGCGGATACGGTAACAGCCTCGCCCAATGGGGTATGCAGGCGGTGAACAATGCCTACCAGAAAACGAGTAACGCCATCAGCAAGGCTATCAAGAAAAACAAGGTGAAGCTGAAATACGGGACGTTTGTGTATCTGGTGAACGGACGGGAAAACAGGAACTAAAAGGGCAGTGACAATGGAATCAGACATATCAAAACTTCATAAGGGAACGGACGGCTTCTATTACGAGGACTACATCGCTCCCGATAAGCCCGAAACATTCGTTGGGAAGCTCGTAAGTACCGAATGGTGGCACAAAGGGGTACGATTCGCCCTGATATGCAACTTTCAGGCAGAAGACGGGCGGAGGATTGCCTTATTCGCCTTCCAGAAGCATACCGGTTTTTACGGGCCGAGAGACGGTGCGGTCAATTTCAAACATGTGGAGAAGAATACCCTCTGGGAGTGTGAAATCCGGAAAACCCGGACGGAACGCTGTACCTGGATGAGCGCCCGACAAATTGTAGAACTGAAAACAGACGCAATATGATAGAGACGGATCGCATTTACCTTATGGACTGCATGGAGGGCATGAAACAGATAGCGGATAGTAGCGTGGACGCCATAATCGCCGACCTGCCTTACGGGGTGTTAAATCGCAGCAATCCGTCGGTGAACTGGGACCGCCAGATACCGTTCGCAGCCTTGTGGGAGCAATACCGGCGGATTACCAAGCCGGACAGCCCCATTATCCTGTTCGGACAGGGGCTTTTCTCCGCATGGCTCATGCTGTCGCAACCCCGGCTATGGCGGTACAACCTCGTGTGGCAGAAAGATCGGGTGACGGGACATCTCAATGCCAAACGTATGCCGCTCCGGCAGCACGAGGATATTCTGGTATTCTATAAAAAACAGCCGGTCTATCATCCGCAGATGACACCGTGTCCTCCGGAACGGAGAAATCACGGGAGGCGTAAAACGGAGGGATTTACCAACCGTTGTTACGGAACGATGAAACTCTCACCGGTACGCATAGCCGATGACAAATATCCGACCTCGGTCATCTTCATGCCGAAGGAACACAAGAAAGGCGCGTTCTACCACCCGACACAAAAGCCCGTGGCGTTGATGGAGTACCTGATACGGACCTACACCGACGAAGGCGATGTTGTACTGGACAACTGTATCGGGTCAGGCACAACCGCCGTGGCCGCTATCCGCACGGGACGACACTACATCGGATTTGAAATCGAACAGGTGTACTGCGAGATTGCCGAACGGCGGATTCAGGAGGAACTGGAATGCAGGAACAAAGCACAAGAGGAAAAAGAGATAAGGGAAGAAAAACAAAATCAATAAATCAATGACATGGACAAAAAAGGAATCGTAACGGCATTTCTTCTGGCGGCAGGACTGCTGGGAACGCCGAATGTACAGGCACAACGAACCTACGAGGAGATGGAACAACTTACGGTAAATGAACAGGTAACGACGGTCATCACGGCCTCGGAACCGGTACGCTTCGTGGACATCTCCACCGATAAGGTTGTCGGTGACCAGCCGATAGATAACATCGTCCGCCTGAAACCGAAAGAGGGCGGACACGAGGACGGCGAGGTGCTGGCCATAGTGACCATCGTAACGGAACGCTACCGCACGCAGTATGCACTGCTCTACACCACACGGGTGCGGGAGGCGGTAACTGACAAGGAAATCCAGTTGCAGGAACGAAACGCCTACCACAACCCGGCGGTCTCGATGTCCACCGTGGAGATGACACGCTTCGCCCGGCGTATCTGGAACTCGCCCGCGAAGATCCGCAACGTCGCCACCAAGGCACACCGCATGACCATGCGGTTGAACAACATCTACACCGTGGGAGAGTATTTCTTCATCGACTTCTCAATAGAGAACCGGACGAACATACGTTTCGACATTGACGAGATACGGGTGAAGCTGGCGGACAAGAAACTGACCAAAGCGACTAATGTGCAAGTCATCGAACTGGTCCCGGAACTGGTGCTGGAGACGGGCAAGACGTTCCGGCACGGCTACCGGAATGTGGTCGTGGTCAGGAAAATGACGTTCCCGAACGACAAGGTACTGACCATCGAGATGACGGAGAAACAAATCAGCGGGCGTGCTATCAGCCTGAATATCGACTATGAGGACGTGCTGTCGGCCGATTCGTTCAGCACGGCATTGCTGGAGGAGGAATGACAATGAGAAAGACGATTATCCTGACGATTGCCTGCATGTGCCTCGCCGTCGGCGCGAATGCACAACGGGGCAGCGGCCGCCTTTCGCTCGGAGCGGGGCTGCTGTACAAGAACGAGCTGGACGTGACGCTGGCCTACGAACACGAGATGAACTACCGCCATGCGTGGGAGTTCTTTGCCAACGGCTACCTGCAATGGGCAGAGTGCGAATCCTGCAAGCATGTATGCCCGAAATCTTTCTGGCAGAATTACCGTACCTACGGCTTCGGCGTGGCTTACAAACCCTGCGTCACGAGGGGACGCAACCATTACGGAAGCCTCCGTATCGGGGCTTCGGGCGGAAGCGATACGAGGAAGTTCCTTGTCGGGCTGCATTTCGGCTACGAGCACAACTATGTGTTGCGGGCGGGCTGGACGCTATACTGGCAAGTCAAGGGAGACGTGATGATAAAGGGGGCCGATGTGCTGCGTACAGGAGTTGCCCTCGGTATTAAACTACCTATAAAATAAGGGAAAGATGAAACAGAACACTATCAGAAAAACGTGCCAGGTAGTGCCGGTTCTCCTCATAACCGGGGCATTGGCTGCCTGCGACGCACATATAGAAGAACCCGACAAGACGGTACGTCCCGGACATGTCCTCTGCGTGGACGGCAAGGCCGTGCCGTACAGCGAGTATGAAAATTCCGGGAAACAGGCGATTGCCGTCGTCTTCCATACCTATTCGGACGGGGAAACGGAAGGAAACGGCTATGCCGTCTATCTGTGGGACATGACGCCGAAGGCTTTTGCCGACAGCCTCGGTGTCGAGCAGGGTACGTCGGCGGACATTGCTGCATACGACGGGAATGAGAACACGTTCGCCCTGTACGATACGGAAGAAACGGCCTCGCCGATGGCTGAAGCCGTTTTTGCCTTGTGGAAATACGGACAGAGCGCCTATATCCCCTCGGTGGCACAGATGCGTCTGCTGTATTCGGCACAGACCGTCATCAATCCGATTATCGAGAAATGCGGCGGCGACCCGCTGCCGACCGAGGCCGACGAGTGCTGGTATTGGACATCGACGGAGGTGGAAGGACAGCAGACAGTCAAAGCATGGCTCTACTCGACAGCCAGCGGAACCATGCAGGAAACGCCCAAGACACAGGCGCATAAAGTGCGTCCCATTATAACCATCAACAACTGAATTTATGATTATGAACGGAATTAAAGATTTTCAAGCACCACAGTATGTGGATATAGTACATCCGGACAAAGGATTCTTCGGGTATCTGTTAAGATGCAAATGTCCTAAACAAGAGGACGTTTCCGGTAATTTCATATTCCTCGACGATGGAATAGACTGCTACAAGAGGTTTCCCTCCGTAAAGAATCGCAGGGAAGAAATCCGGGCAGAATGGAACGGCCGTATCAGCCGTTACCATGATATTTTCCAAGGTCAGCTCTGCTATGTCAATGAAGAATTGATTGAAGATTTCATTGATTTCATGACTTATGGCTCTGACAATGCCGTCCGGATTTTCCTTGAGAAGTTTACAGCGGAAGTACGGGCTTCTGCAATATATGACGGGCTTAAACCTCTATATGCAGTTTCCCATGTCTGCCAGCTTTCCGCTGATAACCGTATGCAATGGCCTCACATCCACGTCCTCTGGGGTATTAAAAAGAATTGACATAGCAATGGAAGAGAGCAAGGAATTACAGGGATTTTACCGGATATTCCGTGCGGTGGTGTATGTCTCCGTACTGATGGAGTTTTTCGAGTATGCCATCGACCCGGCCATGCTGGACCACTGGGGCGGCATACTCTGCGACATTCACGGACGTATCAAACGGTGGGCCATCTATAACGACGGCAACCTCGTGTACAGCAAGGTCGCCACGGTGCTGCTGATCTGCATTACCTGTATCGGCACCAGAGCCAAGAAACATTTGGAATTCAACGCCCGGCGGCAGGTCTTGTACCCGCTCGTGAGCGGCTTTGCCCTGTTAGTGCTGTCCGTATGGCTGTTCGGTCATCCGATGGAGACGCGGTTCTACACGCTGCCGCTGAACATTATTCTCTATATGGCGGTATCGCTCACGGGGGTTATCCTCGTGCATGTCGCACTGGATAACATCTCCAAGTTCCTCAAAGAGGGACTGATGAAGGATCGTTTCAATTTCGAGAATGAAAGTTTCGAGCAATGCGAGGAACTGATAGAGACTCCGTACAGCGTGAATATCCCCATGCGATATTACTACAAGGGCAAGTTCCGTAAAGGCTGGACCAATATAACCAACTGTTTTCGTGGAACATGGGTAGTCGGAACACCGGGGTCGGGCAAGACATTCAGTATCATCGAGCCGTTTATCCGACAGCACTCGGCCAAGGGGTTCGCGATGGTGGTCTATGACTACAAGTTCCCGACGCTGGCCACGAAACTGTACTACCACTACAAGAAAAACCAGAAGCTCGGAAAGTTGCCCCAAGGCTGCCAATTCAATATGATTAACTTCGTGGACGTGGAGTACAGCCGCCGGGTAAATCCAATTCAGGCAAAATACATCAACAACCTCGCTGCGGCGAGCGAAACGGCGGAAACGCTGCTGGAATCCCTGCAAAAAGGCAAGAAAGAGGGAGGCGGCGGCAGCGACCAGTTTTTCCAGACTTCGGCTGTGAACTTCCTCGCCGCCTGCATCTACTTTTTCGTGAACTATGAACGCGAGCCTTACGATGCCAAAGGAAACAAATTGTACGCTGAAAAACGGCAGGACCCGGAGACGAAATTCTGGAAACCGACGGGTGTGGTACGCGCCAAAGAGGGCGGGGAAATCGTTGAACCTGCCTACTGGTTAGGCAAGTATTCGGATATGCCGCATATCCTGTCGTTCCTGAACGAGAGTTACCAGACCATCTTCGAGGTACTGGAGACCGACAACGAGGTTGCCCCGCTGCTCGGTCCGTTCCAGACCGCTTTGAAAAATCGCGCGATGGAACAGTTGGAAGGTATGATCGGTACATTGCGCGTCTATACCTCTCGTCTGGCGACCAAAGAGAGTTACTGGATATTCCACCGTGACGGTGATGACTTCGACCTGAAAGTGAGCGACCCGAAGAATCCGAGCTACCTGCTGATAGCGAACGATCCGGAAATGGAAAGCATTATCGGAGCGTTGAACGCCCTTATCCTGAACCGCCTCGTTACCCGTGTGAATACGGGACAGGGCAAAAATGTCCCCGTGAGCATTATCGTGGACGAGCTGCCGACGCTGTACTTCCACAAGATAGACCGCCTGATCGGCACGGCACGAAGCAACAAGGTGAGCGTGACGCTCGGCTTCCAAGAACTGCCGCAGCTCGAAGCGGATTACGGGAAAGTGGGTATGCAGAAAATCATCACGACGGTGGGTAACGTGGTGAGCGGTTCGGCCCGTGCCAAGGAAACGCTGGAATGGTTGTCGAGCGACATCTTCGGCAAGGTGGTGCAAATCAAGAAGGGTGTCACGATAGACCGGGACAAGACTTCCATCAATCTGAACGAAAATATGGACAGCCTCGTACCCGCCTCGAAAATCTCGGATATGCCGACGGGCTGGATCTGCGGCCAGACGGCACGGGACTTCATCCAAACAAAAACCGGCATAGGCGGCTCGATGAACGTGCAGGAAGCGGAGGAGTTCAAGACCTCGAAGTTCTTCTGCAAGACGGATTTCGACATGAAGGAAATCAAGAAGGAGGAAGCGGCGTATGTACCGCTGCCGAAGTTCTACACGTTCAAGTCGAGAGAGGAACGGGAACGCATTCTTTACCGGAATTTTGTGAATGTGGGAATGGAGGTGAAAGAAATGATAAAGGACGTGCAGAACAAACGAGGGGCGAAATAAGAAACCTGTTTCCGATATGAGGGAAAGTAAAAAAAATGCCTGCAATGATTCCGCGATTATTGCAGGCGTTTTGGCGTTTCCGGTATCTTGGAAAATCCTGTGGAGTTGGTTTTGGTATTCAATACTACACAAAAAGTATATTATACCGAAACAAAATCAACTTTCAAGACCTTTGGAACGGAAAATAATGCTACCTTTGCAGTTGAAAAAGAAAACAAATCATATACTGTGGATATAGAACAAAAAAGCAAAATAAACCAACTGCTGCTTTCCGCCACTCCCAAAGGATTGTTATTCTCCGAATGGCTGAAAAGGAACGGTTATTCCGACCAGTTGATAAAAAGATACCGGGAATCCGGCTGGCTTGAGATGCTGTCAAAGGGAGTCATGTACCGAACGGGAGACAGCCTGTCGGCATACGCCGCATTGTCCTGCTACAACAGGCAATTGGGCAAGACGTTCCGTGTCGCAGCTCATTCTGCATTGGAACTGTTCGGCTTCAACACTATGTGCCTATGGGGAAACCGTTGCTGATGGTGGCACACGGCAAACAGCGTGTTCCGGAATGGATACGCCACGATGTTTTCGACAGGGTGATAAAACCGTTTTCCACCGATACCTTTTCAGAACCGCAGACCGCAACGATTGTGAAATACGAAGTGGATCTGCTGGTTTCTACACCTGAACAGGCATTCTTGGAATGTCTGTTGCTTGCACCGCAACAATATTCCTATATGGACTTGTTCTATATGATGGAACAACTGACAACGCTGCGTCCCGAAATGCTACAGCAACTGCTCGAAACGACCAAGAACCTTAAAGTAAAGCGTATGTTCCTTTATATGGCAGAAAAAGCGGGACACTATTGGTTCGAGGCACTTGATACATCCAAAATAGGACTGGGAACCTCCAAATTGCAACTGTCAAAAAACGGGATTTATATCTCCAAATACAAAATAACCGTACCTAAAGAACTGAACGAATATGAATGACATCTATAAAAAACAGGTGGCATTGTTGATACGCATTATGCCGTCCGTGTACCGCATCAAAGATTTTGCTGTGCATGGAGGTACGGCTATCAACCTGTTTCATAAAAACATGCCTCGCTATTCAGTCGATATAGACCTCACCTATATTCCCGTAAAGGAAAGGGCCGAGAGTCTGGACGCAATCAACAACCATCTGCGAACTTTGAAAAGCTACATAGAAAAATCCATACCGGGCATAAAAGTGATCCACAAGCATGATGTCTGGAAATTACAATGTACTTTGGACGGTGCGACCGTCAAAATCGAAGTGAACGGGACAAAGCGGGGTATCATCGGAGAGACAGAGGACAGGAAACTGTGCGAACGGGCTGAAACGGAGTTCAATATGACCTGTAAAGCACGTACAGTTTCTTATTCGCAGCTTTACGGGGGCAAAATTGCAGCGGCATTAAGCCGCCAACACCCACGGGACCTGTTCGATTGCAAGTATATGGAAATGGCGTCGTTTCATGATGTCAAGAACGGCTTCATGCTTTGCCTGTTGGGGAGCGACAAGCCTGTCATCGAATCTTTGCAGCCGAACGCCATCGACCAGACGGAAGCACTGGAAAAGCAGTTTGAGGGAATGTCCGATACTCCATTCACTTATTCGGATTATGAAGAGGCAAGGCATAACCTCATTCAGCAGGTAAACGACAGCCTGACCGAAACAGACCGGGAATTTCTTCTGTCATTTGAAAACGGCGAACCCGATTGGGAAAAATGCTGTGCCGGAGATTTAAGCCGCTATCCGTCCGTAAAATGGAAATTACAGAACATTGCCAAGCTGAAAAAGAGCAATCCTCAAAAGCACAAGGCGGGATTGGAAAAGCTACAGACCTTCTTATTTCCGAAGAAGGGATAAGTTTTTATGGGCATCATGCCGGACAGATTGGTGTTAACGGAAAAACAATATTTGGAATCATGTACAATATGCGAGAAATAAAAGAGGAAGACTTTGAAGCGGTGGCAAAATTTGAAATTGAAATTTCTGAAATCTCATTCGGAGAAAAGGCTATTACTGACCTCGAGTTCCACTGCAAGAAATTAGCCAAAGCAAAAGACCGACGCGGAATGATCGTGATAGAAGACACGGAATCCGGTAAAATTGTGGGCTGGGTATGGATGGAGAAAAAGCAGAACAGCCTGACCGGAGAGGTTTATGCCAACTTCAAGTCCATTTATGCGGATGAGTGCATTCGAGGAATGCAAATTGTAGACGACCTGTTTGAAAAAAGCATAGAATATGCGAGAGAGTGCAAGGCGGCTTATATTGTCGGCAAGGTTCATGCCGGGAACGTACCGATGCGCTCTTTGTATAAAAAGCATTGCTTCGAGCCAACCCATGTAACGATGGAAAGGAAATTGTTATGATAACGTCCGGCATACAAAGTTTTGCTCTCTCGCATGGCGAACAATACAAACACGGAAGAACAAGCCTGCGTGACTTGTCAGGTAAACTGCCTTTCGTGGCAAACGGGTGTACCATGCTGTTATGCGTTGAAGGCCGGGCTGTCGTAACCACCAATACACGAAAACGGACATTCCGCAAAGGTGATTTGCTTGTGTTGTTTTCGGACACCTTATTTGCACCGCTGTGTGTTTCTCCTTCATTCACGGCAGAATATATATCCTTGTCATTGGAACTGACAGGGGAGATTTTCTACAAAATGACTTCCCCCGCATTTTGGGACGGACTGTATGAATATCCGGTCTGCCGACTTTCGGAAGCACAATACTCATTGGCAGACGGAGTGTTCAAGCAGATGATATGGGCGATGGAGAACGGTGATGAAGAAAGCCGGAAAAACATCCTGCAAAATTGCATTTACAATGTTTTTCTGGCTTTAGATATTGTGTTCAAGCCGATGTTTCCCGACTTGGGCAAGTGTTATCAAAAGGATCAGTCAAGGGTGCTGTTCGGCAAGTTCATGTCACTGCTGGCTAAGAATTTCCATGTAAAAAGAGATGTACGATATTATGCGGACAGGCTTTGCATCACGACCGATTACCTTTATAAGATAACCTGCAAAATAGAACAGCGGACTCCGAAGGAAATCATTGACCTGTTTGTCGTAACGGAACTCAAACGCTATTTGGACAACACAGAACAGTCCGTCAAAGACCTGGCCCGTCTGTTCCATTTCGAAGACGCGTCGTACCTTTGCCGCTTTTTCCGCCGCACGGCAGGCTGTTCCGTTTCCGAATACCGCAACAGGCTTGGCCGCTCATAGGCTCCCCGCATCAAATCGCTGTATTCCACTTTCGCACATCCGAGCCGCTCCTGCAAATAGTCGAAAGCAGTCCACGGACGGACATTGGTGCCGCATGTGAACAAATCGACAGCGGCATAACCACACTCCGGCCACGTGTGTATGGTCAAGTGGGATTCTTGGATGACCACCACACCGCTCACACCCACTGGGGCGTATTTGTGAAAGTTTTCCTGTACTATGGTCGCTCCGGCACTTACTGCCGCTTCGTGCATGAATGTGCGAATCTGTTCCACATCGTCCAGTTTTTCCGGGTCGCAGTTGTAGAAGTCTGCAAGGATGTGATGCCCTAAGGGAAGGTATTGCTTTTTATCCGTATTCCCGTTTTTGTGCAGTCTGTCGAAAACCGTAGCTCCGCATACATTGCAGCCTTGTTTTTTCAACTCCCTGATGGTCTGATATTCCGCCTCTTTCCCCACGGCATAGACTTTGCCGCATTGCCGGCAGCGGTAACGGTTTTGCCGGAGATTGCGGTCTGCGGTGTAGATGTCATCGCGCCCTCGTTTTTCGAGAGGAAACAAGGCGCGTGTACGTTCTGTCGTTTCCAGGACAAAGAGCTGTCCTTTGTTGCCCAAAAGAGATGCGCCCATGTATTCATTGAACCGGGTGAACATCTCTTTGATGGCCAGTCCGTGCAGTTGGAAACATTTTTGCAGAAAGTAAACCTCCGTTGCCGACTTGTTCCCGAACGAGAAAAAGATTCTCAATCCGGACTCTTCTTTCAGTACGCTAATGGCACGTGACAGGAACAAGGAAGCTCCCTCTTGCGTATAAGGCGGATCGGTGAACAGGCAGTCGAAACGCCCGCACAAATGCGGAGGCAGAGGCATCCTCAAATCCACCCGTTCACAACTTATCGGCAGGGCGAACCGTCCGGCCAGCCGCTCCAGACACTCGATATAACGACCGTCCATCTCAAGTACATGGATGTGTGTCGGGCAGATGCTTGGACCGGGATAAAGTTCTTTCAGCAGAAACCCGATGGCAAGGCTGACAAAATCATCATCGCCCATGCATACGATTTGTCTGCCTGTCAATGTGCCGTTTGCCAAGCAGAGCAAAGCCCTGCGGAATGCTGTCTGTACGGTACATTGGGCTTGGTCCAGTGCTACATCCGCTACGGGGCGTTCGTCGAATGCCGCACGGTATTTTTTACTCAGCGCGTCAGCGTATGCGTCCCTTGCCTGTTCGCTTTCCGCCAGTCGGCGATACAGGCAGAGGTCAATCCCCTTGAATCCAAGAGCTTGTTCCACATACTCCTTTCCGTTATGAGTAAGCCCTACGCCTCCGCTGCATTGTTCCAATATGCCCAGCCTGATACCTTCGTTCTTTATGGCGGTCACGATAGGTACCGGCAAGAGTAATTTTTGAGAGAGGGCTTTGTTGGAAAGTGGCGCAAAACAATACAGCTCCTGAAAATAAAGTTCAATAATCCGTCGGCTATCCTTAATTGATACTGTCTTAAATATTTTGTCGATATAATCCATTTATTACATATCGTTGATTTACAGGCTGCAAAAATAGAACAACATCATTAAGTAATAGAGAGCAAAATCCTGCTGATATGGGTACTTTTCAATACAAAGGCAGATAGGTTGGATATATGGCCAGACGGCTCAGGACTTCATCCAAACAAAAACCGGTATAGGCGGCTCAATGAACGTACAGGAAGCGGAGGAGTTTAAGACCTCGAAGTTCTTCTGCAAAACGGATTTCGACATGAAGGAAATCAAGAAGGGGGAAGCGGCGTATGTACCGTTACTGAAGTTCCACACGTTCAAGTCGAGGGAGGAACAGGAACGCATTCTTTATCGGAATTTCGTGAATGTGGGAATGGAGGTAAAAGAAATGATAAAGGACGTGCTGAACAAACGGGAAACTAAATAGAAAGCCAGATTCCGATATGAGGGAACTAAAAAACGCCTGCAATGATTCCGTGATTATTGCGGACGTTTCGGCGTTTCCTATCTATTGTGAAAATCTTATAGTTCAAAATCAGCTTCTTGCGGCCCTACATAAAAGAAGGGAAATCAGGTGTTTTTTATATAACGGGTACATTTACCAGTCCCCCTTTTTTTGTATAATACCTGCATCTTCCGTTTTGGAGATAAACTCCCGAACCTGTTTTTCGGACAGTATATCTGCGAATATTTCCTTGAGGACAGCCCGGTTGATACAACCATTTTTACGGAAACAACAATAAAATCCTTTCAGTCTTTTACCGCAGTTTCGACGGGAGTTTATGAAAATAAAGTCGTATCTTTGCACTCTCTATCAAACAGATAAATCCATGTGAACAAAGGGTTGAACGGACATATCGCCATGCTTTCGACACAAATTATTTGTGGTTTGAATGTACCTGTCGGTAAATCGCTCCTGGCAGAGTGGATGACACCGATTGGGCTTGCCTCCTCTCGTGTTTTATTCGCCACGCTGATATTTTGGACGATCGGGCTTGTTTTCAGGAGAGAAAAGGTCAATGCCAAAGACTTGATGGTGATTGCTTTGGGCGGTATTTCCGGTGTTGCTTGTACTTATCTTTCCTTTGCGTGGGGACTTAATTATACGACACCAGTTCACTTCGCACTTATTGTCGCCTTAAATCCAATCGTAGTTATGCTCTTTTCCGTATTGTTTTTAAAAGAAGCTATCAACCGGCGGAAGTTGACAGGTGTTCTGTTGGGAATTGCAGGAGCATGGGTCTTGATTTCACAAATGGATATTGCCGCATCCGTTGAAAATCATATACTTGGCATTGTTTTCGCCATCGTCAATACAGTTATGCTCGGATTTTATCTGATTATCATCCGAAGAGTGGCGATAAAATACTCTCCTGTCACACTTCAAAAATGGATGTTCCTATTTGCAGCATTGTCCATGCTGCCGTTCAGTATAAATGAATTGTACGTGCAACCGCTTTATCAGTCCGCGTTCTGTTGGCAACCATTACTCCAGCTTGTATTCGTATTGTTGCTGGCAACTGTTCTCAACAATCTGCTATATCCCGTCGCTCTCAAGGGGATACAGCCCACCACTGCCAGCATTTACATCAACCTACAGCCTATTATAGCTTCTGTCGTTGCCATTTTAATCGGGCAGGACATTTTTAGCTGGGATGAACCGGTTTCGGCCATACTTGTCATATCCGGTGTTTTACTGGTCAGTCATTCACAAAATAAAAAATAAAGCTAATTTGCGGTTCTGTATTCATTGGGCGTACACCCGGCCATTTTCTTGAACCAACGGCTGAAGTGTTGCGGATATGGAAATCCAAGTTCATAGGATATTTCACTTATGGACTTCGCCGTATTGAATACCCGCTCTTTAGCGACATCGAGCATTTTCTGCTGGATGTGTTTCAGGGCAGGCATTCCCGTTTCTTTTTTCATCAGGTCACTGAAATAATTCGGGGAAAGACAAAGTTTGTATGCACAATATTGCACAGTCGGCATCCCTCCATGCCTTGCAGGGGCATCAGAGGCGAAATACTCATCCAGAAGGTCCTCGAAACGCGCTAACAGGTCGTGATTGGCATTGTCGCGGGTGATGAACTGACGGTCGTAGAAGCGGATGCAATAATCAAGCAGCAGCTTGATGTTATCCACGATGAGCGAACGGCTGTGCTTGTCGATAGGATACTGCAGCTCAATGCGAATTTTTTCCATACATTCTATAACCGTCCGTCTTTCTTGTTTGGAAAGGTGCAGGGCTTCGTTGGCATTGTAAGAAAAATATGAATAATCTTTCATTATATGCGCCAATGGTGTACCTCGCAGAAATTCGGGATGAAATGCAACAACCCATCCTTCGGGCTGGTGCAGCTGCCCGTCATCTTCAGATCCCATTACCTGACCGGGGGCGAGGAAAAGCATCGTCCCCTGCTGATAATCGTATATACTTTTTCCATATTTAAGATTTCCACAGTTCGCATCTTTCAATAGAATAGCATAGATGTTATACAGTTTTTTCCCGAACCGGAGAGGCTTCCCTTTACTGCCTTCAATAACGCTGACCAACGGGTGCAGGGTCTCCACGCCAAAATAGTCGTTGTACTGCTGGACTGTATCAACCTTCATTATTTCACTCATAATTTCCTCTTTTTTAAGTCATTGCAAATATAGCTATTTTTCTGTGATAGCTTTTCATTCTGCTTTTAATTAAAAGCAAAGATACGGATTCCCGATGGTACGGCATATACCGAAATCATCGTTTTGGATACCAATTTTACTGGTATACCGGCATCGTTCTTACCGGCCCGTTGAAATTGGTAATTCTATCCGTGAAATTGATACACAGGCTCTTAATTCCCCTATCTAATTTTGCAATCAGAAAGATAATCAAACAGATAACGACATGAAAAAAGAACAGATTCAAGAGAACGGCATCAGTCGTCGCGGGTTCCTGAAACGAACCGCATTGGCAGGCGCGGCCATCTGCATCGCGCCGGCATTGGAGAAAGTAACGGCCGCGGAAAAAGCCATTACAGGTAAATCGTCAGTATCGGCAGCAACCATTCCAGCAGGAATGGCAGCAGTCCGCGCACAGCGTACCTTGAGCAGCGGCAAGGCAGCCTTTACCATTTCGGCGATGGGCTTCGGCTGCATGGGGCTGAACCATCACCGCAGCCAGTCTCCCGATGAAAAGACCTGCATCCGGTTGATTCACGAAGCGATAGAACGGGGTGTAACCTTATTCGATACGGCTGAAAGCTATGGCTACCACAAGAATGAAAAACTGGTAGGCGAAGCCCTGAAAGGCTATACCGACCGCGTGTTCGTCTCTTCCAAATTCGGGCACAAGTTCGTGAACGGCGTGCAGGTGAAGACCGAAGAGGACAGCACCCCGACAAACATCCGGCGCGTATGCGAGAACTCCCTGCGCAATCTCGGCGTGGAGACGCTCGGCATATTCTACCAGCATCGCGTCGACCCTGCGACGCCCATCGAGGTCGTAGCCGAAACATGCGGCGAGCTTATCCGGGAGGGAAAGATACTGCACTGGGGCATGTGCGAGGTCAATGCTGAAACCATCCGCCGGGCGCACAAGGTATGTCCGGTTACGGCCATACAGAGCGAGTATCACTCATGCACCGCGCGGTGGAAGAAAACGGCGTGCTGGCGCTTTGCGAGGAACTGGGTATCGGTTTCGTGCCGTACAGCCCGCTGAACCGTGGTTTCCTCGGCGGCATGATAAACGAGTACACCCGGTTCGACACCGCCAACGACAACCGCCAGACGCTTCCGCGTTTCCAGCCCGAAGCCATCCGTGCCAACACGCGTATCGTGGAGGTACTGAACGCTTTCGGACGGACGAGAGGCATTACCACGGCGCAGGTGGCATTGGCATGGCTGCTGAACAGGAGGCCTTTTATCGTTCCTATTCCCGGCACGACCAAGCTCTCGCACCTCGAAGAGAACCTGCGGGCCTGCGACATAGTGTTCACGTCGGAAGAAGTGACCGAGCTGGAAAAGGCCGTGGCCGCAATTCCGGTCGTGGGAAGCCGCTATGACGCTTTGCAGGAATCGAAAATCCAGAAATAGGAAGGGCGTATGAGAAAGGTTGTCTTTTATATGATGGCCGCCGCCTTGCTGTCGGGTTGCAACGCACGCAACGGGAATATCATGCAAATCGAGGAACAGGGCAGTTTCGCCGTGGGCGGCACGGTGCTCACCGATTCACTGGGGCGCACCTATCACGGCGACCACGCCTACGTGTTCTATCAGAAACCCGTCGATGCCCGGAAATACCCGCTTGTCTTCGCCCACGGCGTGGGGCAGTTTTCCAAGACATGGGAAACTACGCCGGACGGCCGCGAGGGGTTCCAGAATATTTTCCTGCGCCGCGGTTTCCAGACTTATCTCGTCGACCAGCCCCGCCGGGGAAACGCGGGGCGGAGCACGACACCCGCGACCGTTACCCCCGTCTTCGACGAGGAGACGTGTTCAACCGTTTCCGCGTGGGCATCTGGCCCGATTATTTCGAGGGCGTGCAGTTCAGCCGCGACAAGGAGGCTCTGAACCAGTATTTCCGTCAGATGACGCCAACTCTCGGCCCTCCCGATCTGGATGTCTACGCCAAGGCGTATGCCGCACTGTTCGACAGGATAGGTCCGGCTGTCTTCGTCACCCATTCGCAGGGCGGAGGTGTCGGATGGCTTACACTGCCGCAGACAAGGAACATCCGTGCCATCGTCGCCTACGAGCCGGGAACAAACGTGCCTTTTCCCGAAGGGCAGATGCCGGAGGAAGGGAAAGTACTAACCCTGTCGAAGAAGACCGAAGGCGTGGAAGTGCCGATGGAAGAATTTCTGCAGTTCACGAAAATCCCTATCATCATCTACTATGGCGACAATCTGCCGGAAACCGACGAACGGCCGGAACTGTACGAATGGACACGACGCCTGCATCTGATGCGCAAATGGGCTGCCTTGCTCAACGAACACGGCGGCGATGTCACGGTCATTCATCTGCCGGAGATAGGTTTGAAGGGCAACACCCATTTTCCCTTCTCCGATTTGAACAACGTGGAGGTGGCCGATCACCTGTCGAGATGGTTACATGAGAAAGGACTGGATTGAGAAGGCGGAGTCATGGACGAAGGAACTTTCTGAAAATGGCGGGAATAGCCGGCGGAACGATGACTGAAAACGACTATTGAGTTAATCGAACAACCTTTAACAATTTTCATATGATACCATTATTTATCGGAGGCATCGGTATGCAGGAAGTGCTGCTGATTGCATTAGTCGTCCTGCTGTTCTTCGGAGGACGCAAAATTCCCGAACTGATGAAAGGCATCGGCAAAGGTGTCCGTTCATTCAAGGAAGGTATGAACGGCATGGAGAAAGAAATCAGTCCCGAAAATACCGACAAGAAAGAGGAGTGACATGGCAAAGGAAGACAAAACGGACGGCTTGAACTTTTGGGAGCACTTGGACGTGCTGCGGACGGCGATTGTTAAAATCGTCGCCGTGGCCGTCGTGTTCGGTATCGCCGCCTTTTGTTTTAAGGAAAAACTTTTTGCCGTTATCCTTGCCCCGAAAAACGACGGCTTCATCACGTACCGTCTTTTCAACCGGATTGCAGCATGGGCCGGCGGCGAGACCGGGAGTTTTGCCGTGCAGCTCATCAACACGGGACTGGCCGGGCAGTTCGTCATCCACATGAAGACGGCATTATGCGCGGGTGTCCTGTGCGCGTCGCCCTATATCCTTTACCAGTTGTTCCGGTTCGTGTCGCCTGCCCTGTATGCCTGCGAGCGGAAATATGCCGTGCGGATAGTCGGAGGCGGCTATGCAATGTTCCTGATGGGTGTGGCGGTCAGCTACTTTCTTATTTTCCCGCTGACATTCCGTTTCCTTGGAACCTATCAGGTCAGCGGTGAAGTGGAGAACATGATCGTCTTGCAATCCTACATTTCGACCCTCGTGCTGATGTGCCTGACAATGGGTATCGTGTTCGAGATTCCGATTTTATCATGGCTGTTTGCCAAATTGGGGTTTCTCACCGCCGATTTCATGCGACGTTACCGGAAGCACGCTATAGTGATTATCCTTATCGTTGCGGCTGTCATCACGCCGACTTCGGACGTGTTCACGTTGTCATTGGTCACATTGCCGATGTGGGTTTTATATGAAGCGAGCATTCTGGTCGTAAATAGAGCTGCAAGTAAAAAGGCAGTAGACAGATAAAGAAACGACATCTTGAAGTGAAAAACAATCTGCCGGCCAAAAGATAAAACAAACCTTTTTACAATAAGAGGTAAGGTACTGTAACACGTAGGTAATCCGTTTTATAAACGGCAGGTTTTTATTCGTTTCTGCATTATACATAGAAAAGCCGTACCCTGCTCGTTTTCCGAAAGGCACGGCTTTCATCCCCTAAAAAGAGGAATCAGACAGTGACAACAGTTACATATAAATTCTGTCGCTCCTGTTCGCAGAATTTATCGTACTCGGCTTTGTCCGTGCCGCTCTCGATAGCCCGGTCGATAACGTCTCCCAACTCGTCGAAACAAACCTCTTCGTTCACACATTCCACCTCCATTCCTTTCACAAGATAGACCTCGTAATAATCCGATCCGTTGAGTGCGACGATGACGTACCCTGCGTGCAGCCGTCCGTTCACCTTAATGCGGAGTGCCGGCAAATCCCTGTATAGGGTGGCGGCAAACTCTTTGATACCCCACGACATGAGGACGGTCATGGGGGTTAACGCTACTAACTGTTCCTTAATGGTCTGTGCGACCTGCATTACATATTCTTTTTCCATAATTCTAAGTTTATAAATTATTATTCCATGATTTACTCGAACCAATCGGGGTTATCCTTTTTGAGTTCGGCTATCAACTCGTTTTCGGGAAGCTGAAGCGTTCTCTCGTCGGTAAAGAAGAAAATCTCGTCATAAATCCTTTCGGCTTCTTTACTGGCAAAACCTTCGTTCTCGTCATTGAAACTGCCGGGCTGCAAGGCATCGAGCAGGATTGTCGAACCGATAAGCAATTCTTCGCCATCGACAGATTCCACGATGCGGGAGTAATAAGACCTGCCGTTGAATTGAATCTTAGTTGTTTTCATATCGTCGTTTTTATATTAATGGTACATTTTTTCCGTGTTCATTGAGGTATTCCATGATATGCTTCGCTTCCTCGTGCGATGCCCGGTTCCGGTCATCGTAACGGCGTGTTTCGTCCGCCATGACCTTGATACACGCCTTAATCAGGCGGTACAGGCTTTGCTGAAGCGTCGGGTGCATGTCCGGGATTGCCGCCGCGAACCGTTCGGGGTTGAAACTGAAACTGTTTACCGCCATTTCCCAGTCTTTGGCGAGGCGGTATTCTTTGCTTTCTTTAATGTCCATATTCTTGAATTTTAATAGTTCTCGTTGCATATTCTGTCAAGTTCCTCAATTATGGGTGTCACCTTTTTGCCTGTAAGACTTTCTATGTCATACAGCAAGTGCTCCAAGCGTTCATACGCCTTTTCTCCCGCTTTTGTAAATTCTCCGGTACTGTCGAATGCGCTACCTTCGCAGCCCAGTTCTTGCAATAATTCTTCTAATGTCTTCATTTGTTAAATTTTAATAATTGTTTTTCTTTCCCTCTGTTCGGCTTCCTTGTTGCCGGAGCCGCTTCGGGTTTTATGGTGCTTTCCGGGGCTGGCGAAAAAGCCCTTTCCGACGTTTTTTCTTGCCAATACGCTTCGCAGAAGGAAGAATTTGCAAGAAATGCACTTCAAAACGACGGAATCAGGCGCGACAGCCCATATTTGCACCGATAAAAACCGGTGCGGTGACGGACGGGAAAGCCAGACGGGAGAGAATACGGAGACCTGAAAGCGGTAGAAAAGGACGGCTGGAAGCTAAAAAAGAGAATTTATATATCTATATATGGATAATTGTTGTTATATTTGCATATAAATAGTGATATATTGACATTATGGAAACAACGAACTATACCACAAACAGCGATATGCTGACGCTTTTGGCGAAGCGGGTCAAGGAGTACCGTCTGGCCGCCCGCATGAGCCAGAAGGAGCTGGCCGAACAGTCGGGTGTAAGCCAGACGACTATCAGCCATTTCGAGCAGGGGGTCAGCCGTAACCTGACCTTGGCCAATTTCATCTCCCTGCTGCGTGCGCTCGGTCAGGCAGAGCGGCTCGCGGAGATTCTGCCGGAACTTCCCATGCCGCCGATGGCGCTTCGGGAAATCGAGAAACTGATACCTAAACGAGTTAGGAGGGGCAAGAAATGATAGAAAGTCTCGATGTAATCCTATGGGATAAAAAGGTCGGCACGCTTGTCGCCAATCGGGAAGGACACCGCAGCAAAGCCTGTTTCTACTTCGACAGCGATTATGTCCGCGACGGCTACGACATCGCCCCGCTCCGTGCGCCGGTAAAAGGGGTTGCCGCACAGCGCGGCCTGCCGGTCTATCCCGATGAAGAGCGGCTTTTCGGCGGCCTGCCCTCGTTCATAGCCGATTCGCTGCCCGACCATTGGGGAAACACCGTGTTCAACGAATGGGCCAAAGTGCATCATATCCGTATGAGGGACTTGTCCGCCCTCGACCGTCTCGCCTATATCGGACGGCGCGGCATGGGGGCATTGGAGTTCGTCCCGCCCACTGCCGAGGAACTGGAGACACCGTTCAAGGTGGAGATCGCTGACCTCTACCAACTGGCCCGGCAGGCTTTCGAGGAAGCCGGACGGTTCAACGTCCCGGTATCGGGCAACCTGATGGTCGAAAGCCTGTTCAAGGTAGGAACGTCCGCAGGAGGACGACGGCCCAAAGCGGTGGTCAACGTCAATTTCGGGGAAGGACAATGTTACTCCGGACAGGTGGCGACCCCTTATCCGGGCTACACGCCGATGATCGTCAAGTTCGACGAACACCAGAAGATGCCGACGACACGGATAGAATACAGTTATTACCTGATGGCCGTAGACGCCGGGCTTCAGATGATGCCGAGCCGCCTGTTGGAAGGTGAGCAGACAGCGCACTTCCTGACCGAGCGTTTCGACCGCCGGAACGGCAAGAAGGTGCATATCCAGACATTGGCTGCCATGAACCCCTCGGCAGATTCTTACGAAGCACTATTCGAGGCGGCCTGCCGTATCGGCGTGCCGCCGGGGGAACTCCGGCAACTGTTTCGCTTGATGGTGCTGAACGTGCTGGGCGGGAACGTCGATGACCATAACAAGAATTTCAGCTTCCTGATGGGCGATGACGGGCGTTGGCACGTTGCTCCGGCCTACGACTACACGTTCTCGGTCGATCCGGACGCACCGTATTACGTCAACCGCCACAGCATGACTATCAACAACCGGACAGAGGGTATTACTGCGGCAGACCTGCTGGAAGTAGCCCGCCGGTACGGTATAAAGGCCGCAGAGCCGTTCATAGAAAAGACCATAGGCATCGTTTCGCGTTACCCGGAATACGGCCGGGAGGCCGGTGTCGGAGAGGAATGGATAGGAACGATAGAAAAGGAAATCGCTGCACGAGTGGAGTGCGTGCGAGCCGATTAAAATAGAGCATGGGATTTCATGCAGGGGAAATGAACCCACCCGTTTTTGTGGCGGGTGGGTTTGTCGTTGTCATTCCGCCCCTTTCTTGCTTAGGAGGGTCAACTGGTCGGGACGGTCGGGAAACCAATAGCGTCGCTGTCAAGATATACGCATCTGTCACCATTCCAAGGCTTCCTGAAAGCTAATACCTCTTGAGGGCCGAATACTACTCCATAATCGTTTGTAAATGCTACCATGTCGCCTACGGCCAAATCGTCCTCCGTTTCCATGACTTCGGAAAGGCGATTATAAAACTCCATGCCTTCGGCTTCACGTTCCGCTTTCCAGCGCAAAAAATCCTCTTTATGACTTCTGCCCGTGTTTATCGGCGATAATTCCGAAGGCAAAACCTCCGCTTCCGAAGTACCGGACGAAATCAGAATAATGCTGTCGTCTTCCATGTTTTCCGGTGCAGAAATCACTCGGTAAGCCCCATCGGACAAACCGTTGTCCGGGTCATGCCAATAAAGCAGATTCCCTGTCTTGATAAAATCGTATTTTCCCATTGTCTTGTGAATTATTGATTATTTATTTCCCTTTTTTCGATCCTTTTCCTTTGGAACCGCTTCGGGGTTTTACTGATGCAGTACACGGTCGTCGGCACAGCTTCATACGACGGCTCTTCTTGCCAATTACGCTTCGCTTGGGAAGGAAGAATTTGCAAGAAGTGCACTTCAAGCCGGAGAATCAAGCGCGACGACCGACTTTCGCATCGGATAAAACCCGTGCGGTGAGGGACGGGAAAGCCGGACGGGAGAAACAGGCGGCTCGTGCCGCTACAAAAGGGAAAGAATGCAATTATAAGAGGAAACGGGCGGTGGCGGGGTATCCGGGAGGCTGACTATAAAAGGACGAAGGCGGGCGATAAAGACAAAGGAGATAGCGCACTGACTGTGTTATCAGTACGCCATCTTGTACATTCAATCTTCGGAACCCGACACTTTCATTTTTGGGAACAATCCTTTTCAAAAGCATTCTTCTCCGAATGGCTCGATGTTCGCTTTTTGGAAAATTTGCGGGTTATGCTGATAAAGAAGCGGCAGGTTCAACATAGCCATAGGGTATTCCACGAAGCCGCTCCTGCGTTTGTAGCCGGAATCGGTCGCCAATCTGTTTTCTACCAAAAAGTCCAACGCATCCGGGTAATTGTTCACGTCGATAAAGGTACGGTCCGGCAAACCGAGCGCATCCATTTCCTCCAAATTGACGGAAAGTACGATATATTCGTCTTCATCTTCCACCATTACCAAGATAAGAGCCAACCAGCCATTGCGATAAAACCGTGGTACGAGGTAATACCGTTCGCCTCTGAACTCGTATTCTTTCTGTCTGAAAGAGCTGTCCGGCTCTACGATTTCAAATTCATCTTCACCTGCGGTAAAAGCAATCATAGGGTTGCTGGCATCTACATACGCTTCACCTGCTTTGTAGCACAAATACTCTCTGTTTTCGGAACGCACGATAGCAAATTGAATTTCCATAAAATCTTAACATTAATCAGTTGAACAATCTGTTTATTTTTTCCCTCCTTTCGGAAGCCTTCAGGCTTCTCCTGTCGGGATTTGATTTTTACGTGCATTAAAGATTGCCTTTCAGGGAGAAACAGGCAAGGAATTTGGGCAGAATTTTATAGTTGCGGTATTGAGCGTCCGCGAAATATGGACGATTGAAAATCGGGAAAGCTGCTGAAAAATTGTGTTCAAATAGCGTAGCGGTACTTGAATGTTCCTCCAAGGCAATACCTTTGCACCGGAAAAAGCATGTCCCGACGGGCAGAGCCGTTGGCGAAGGGATTTCCGTACAAAAGGAAAACGAAGGGATAAAAAGGGAGATCTGCCAACGGCAGTGCTAAAAAAGACAGCCGCTCCTGCGGCTCTCTCTCTGTAGCGTTGCGCTATTTCTTCCCGGTCTTGCTATCCGGTTCGTCTTGCCGTTTTTTCGGGGTGAACAGTCCATTGAAACAGACCGTCGTGGCAAAAGTACGTGCCTGCGTGGCATTGCACAATCCCGCTCCGGGCATTGTCGCACCGTTGTAATGTTTGCAGTCCTTACATTTCATCATTACCTCTTTTGATTGGTTAGACAGTAGGACGGATTTCTCCGTCCTACTATTGAATTATGGTCAAGCTGCGACCTCTTCGGGTTGCGTATGTTCTTCGGGTTGTACCTCTGCCGTGGGTTGTGTATTTTCTGCCTCGGCGGCTTCTTCGGGCTTTGTCTGCCGTTCCTTTGCCAACAAGGCGGCTTTGCGTTCCTCGATACGTTTATGGCGTTTCTCATACACCTCATTATATCCACTTTCAATTTCGGCGAGCGTGTCGGGCATGTGCTTACGGGCAAAATCGAGCAAGAGGGTCGCAGCAGCGTTATTGCCGTATGCGCCTTTGAAGTTGTCTATCAAGAAATCCCTGCGGATAACGGCTTTCTGCTTGGCCGTGAGGTTGGCGATGATGTTCATTTTTTCTTCGTCCTCAAGGTGTTGGTAGGCTTTTTTCTCCCCGATACCGAATACCCCGAAGTGTTCCCTGCGGAGAGACGACAGCAGGAAGAAATATATCATCTTTTCCTCGTCCTGCGTGAATTTGCTTTCAGACGTATCAACGTCCAAAATCTGTTTCTTAGCGTCTGCAACGGTTTTCTCGACGGCTATTTCCTTGTTACGTTTGTCCTGCTGTTCCAATTTTTCCACCGGGGAAAGTTGTTTTTCGGTAGCCATGTCCGCATTGGCGGCAGCACTTGCCATGTAACACAGCGTAATTTCTTTCTGCCCGATGCAGATATAAAACGTGAGTTCGCCCGTATCGATTCGTTCATGAATTGACTTGCATTTTTCCATATAGTTGCTGAAATCCTGCTCGTACTCCTTGTATGCCGCCTCGTATTCCTCGGTAGTGTCGTATTCTTCCTTTTCGGGTGCTACCGGCGTTTCGGGGTATGCCGTGGCATAGGTATTGAGGTGCTCGACCTCGTACCCCATAGCGGTAAGGCGTTCCACCGCAAGCATGTTATTGTTGAAATCTTGGTAGCCCAATGATACGGAGGGGTATTGTTCCACAAACTGCAAGGCTTTCTCCACGAGATAGGAAGCGTTCATTTCGGCCAGACAACTCCGATTGGCGCAATTTCCGCAACCACCCTCGCAGAACAACATCATGTTGTTGGTATTGTGGGGGCATGAGGCGCATAGGGTCTTGTCGAATGCGTAACGGCTAAGGTCTGTCGTGAAATCCCGTTCGATAAACTTTGCCACATCGGCGGCTTTCAGTCCTCGCCAACAGTCGTACAACATGCTGTCGCTGTCTTTCAAGTGTTTATAGTACACCTCTTTCTGAATGTCCGTACCGTATCGGCAAATCTCACTCGCTACACTGATTGTGATTTCGTCCTTTTCCAGAAGTTCGGCGATTTCGGGTATCAATGATACGAATTTCAGACGGGTACGGATATAGTTCTCGTTTTTGCCGAACTGCACGGCCAATGACTGCACATCGTAGCGACCGCTTTCCATGAGCTTTTGGTAGGCGTTGGCTTCCTCTATGGGGGTAACGTCCTTGCGTTGCAGGTTCTCCGTCACGGCCATTTCGGCGGCGGTCTCGTCCGAAACATGCAAGATGACAGCCGGAATTTCGGTCAGTTCTGCCATAAGGGCGGCACGATACCTGCGCTCTCCGAAAATAATCTCGAAGCGGTCGGTGTCCACAATGGGGCGCACGCCGATAGGTTGCAATACTCCCTGCTGACGAATACTCTCGGCCAGTTCGGCAAGGCTCGCCTCGTCAAAGTGCTTGCGTGGGTTATAGTTGCTCGGTTGAATATTCATCAATGCAACTGATACGATGTTGTTCTCTACTACTGATTGAATGTTCGCTGTTTCCATAATTCATAAATTTTAATTTGTTATTACATTAGATTGTTTGATTACTATTGTCTTTATTGTGCGGTGTCATACTCGTATATTTCCGGATTGTCGTACCCGTCGAACACTATCCGAAACGTGTCAAAGTCCTTTCTGCCCGCCAGTCTGACGGTATCTCTTTTCCCGATGAAATAGTTCATTCATTGTCCGAAACGGTGCGCCGAGCGTTATCCTATCCACCAACGTACAAACTTTGCCGGGTTGTTCGGGCATGATATAACCCAGTGCGTACTCGTTGTAAACTACCAATTTGATTTTATCCATATCGCTGTCAATTTTACGTTGTTTTTTTCTTTCCCTCCTTTCGGTTCCTTTCTCTGCCTGAACCGCTTTGAGGTTTTACGGATGCGGTACACGGCTGTCGGTACAGCTTCATACGACGGCTTTTCCTGCCAATTACTCTTTCGCAGAAGGAAGAATTTGCAGGAAATACACTTCAAGCCGCCGTATCAAGCGCGACAGCGGACCTTTGCATCTGATAAAACACAACGGTGACGGCAGAGAATGAAGCCGGGAAAGCGGTAAGGGAATCGGTAGAAAAGGGATATGCCCGTCAGGGTTAGAATAGGGATAAAACGGGCCATGTGCCTGTACTTGCGGGCAGGTAAAAAAGAGAAAGATGGTAAGACTATAAAGGAGGAATGCGCCCTATGGAAACAGCGGGCGGATAAAAAAGGACGCATGGCTGCCGTCTCCGGGGTGGGCAGACGCGGTAGCCATGCCTGTGTTTATTGTTCGTTCTTCTCCAGATACTCTTTCATTGCCTCGTTCACGATGTCTTTCAGCGACATGTTCTTCTTGATGGCGAGGAATTTCATACGGGTATGAATGCTTTTGTTGATGACGAAGTTGCAATGAACCGCCGTTTCTTTTTCCGTGGGGGCTGCTACCGGCTGTTTTCCGCCGGTAGTCTTTTTCGTAGGTGACAGCAACCCGTCCAGTCCGCCTTTCATGCTGTCTTTCAGTAAATCGCTCTTGCTCATATCGGGATTATTTTAATTTCAGTACCTCTTGCGCCAGTGCCATGTAGTCCTTGGCTCCGTTGCTGTTCCTGCTATACTCGAAGATGTTCTTGCCCTTTATGGGAGCTTCGGCCAAAGATACGTTATCCCGTATAACGGTCTTGAACACCTTTTCGCAGAATGAATCCTTGACGAGTTCGGCCACACTTTTGTTCAGTGTCTTGCGTTTGTCGAACTGGGTAATTACAATGCCACCAATAGCGAGTTTCGGATTCAGGCGTTCCTGGACGGTGGCAATCACATTCATGATCTTGGCCATGCCGCGCATGGCGAGGAATTGTGCCTGTACCGGGATAATCAGGTAGTCTGCGGCGGTAAGGGCGTTCAGCGTCAGCAACCCCAACGAGGGCGGACAGTCGATAAGGATATAATCGAATTTCCGGTTTTCGAGCAACTTGCCAATCAGGCCGTTCAATATCAGTTCCCGTCCCGGCTCGTTGATGAGTTCTGCCTCGGCAGCCGAGAGGTCGAGGCAGGACGGTACGACGGTTACACCTCCTGCCGTTTCAACTAATGGCAAGGGGTATTTGCCTTTCATCGCCCCGTACACCGTCTGTTCTTCCTCAATGGAGAGGCCGAAGGATTCCGTAAGGTTCGCCTGACCGTCCATGTCGATAGCCAGCACGCGCTTTTTCTTTTGCTGCAGGGCCGCAGCCAGATTGATGGTGGTGGTCGTCTTTCCGACCCCTCCCTTATGGTTCAAGACCGCAATTATTTTTGTCATCGTTTCACTCTTTTATTCCACTTGCAAAGTTAATACTATTTTTCGTAAATACTAAAATTAGTATATACTAATTCACTAAAAACTATTGTTTTAGCAGTGTAGTATTTTAGTATTTACTACTATACTAAAATAAAGTTTGACTAAGAGTAGTATATCCTACATTCGCAGACGAGTGGCTTACTAATCTACTACATATAGGATATACTACATTTAGTATTCGCTTATTTTCAAAGGTTTACTCTCTTATCAGAAAGGCAAATCCTCCTTTTCGTCCTGCGGGAAATCTGCAGGAGGAACGGGTGCGCCGTCTGCTCCGCTTACTGCATTGTCCTCTCCGGCTGCCGCGCCTTCCCGCCTTCCGGTATTGATAAAGGCAATACTCTCTGCCGTGATGGAGAGCTGTATCTGGCTCTCGCCGTTCTTGTCTTTCCACAGGGAAGATGACAGCGTGCCGTCAACAAGTATGAGTCTCCCTTTCGTCAGATATTCGGACAAGCGGATATGGTTGTCCTTGTTGCTGCGTACCCTTATCCAAGTGGTGATGTTTTGCCCCTTTGAATAATCGTCAACGGCTATGTCCATAGCCATGAATGAGCCGTGTGCTCCTGAAATTACTTGGCAATCTTTGCCGATGCGTCCGATAGTGTGAACATGTAACATAATAGAAAATTGTTTGTGGCAAGGTGGTTGGTCCTGCCGTTACCTAACTGTTTATTTTTTCCCTCTTTTCGGTTCCTTTCTCTGCCTGAACCGTTCCGGGATTTTATAGATGCGGTACCCGGCTGCCGGTACAGCTTCATACGACGGCTTTTCTTGCCAATTACTCTTCGTAGAAGGAAGAATTTGCAAGAAATACACTTCAAGCCGCCGGATCAAGCGCGGCAGCCTACCTTTGCATCTGAAAAATCGGACGGTGACGGCAGAGAGGAGACCGTAGAGGTTATACATATAATTGATATAAAGGGAAGAGGGCTTCGCCCAAGTATAAGAGCAGAAGGAAAGAGAGAGGTATAAAGGAAACCGCCAACGGAGTTGCGGTAATTTACAAACGGGTATCGTGCCCTTCACCGACGATGTTGTCATAGGCACGATACCTTATCATAGCTTATTTTGTCAGAACCGGTATCTCAAAGGGAGGAATGCAGCAAATCGCCCATCCTTTGTTCTGGCAAAGTACAAAACCCTCTGACGATAGTATCTCCGTTTACGCCTTCAAGTCCGGCGAACATTTGTAATGCGTCAAACCCTCTGTCGAACTGTTCCATGATGACGGCGGGGGCAAAATGGATAATCCCGTGAGGGTAGCTTTTCGATGTGCCAATCCACCCGCGCAAATAATCATCGAAACAGCCTTCTGCTCTTGACGCATGGAACTCTTGTGAATGGGAACTGCAAATGGTTTTACCGTAGATTTCGTCTCCTAAAATTAAAGTTCCCGTTTGCGGATTGTACATAAAACGCCGATTGGTTATTTGAAGAATATCTATGATTTCCCATTTGACATTGATAACCATCAGGATTTTTTCAACCTGCCTTTTCATGCGTTTGCCTGTTTTACAATTTTTCTTGTCCATCACTTGTCTTTTATGCCGTGAAACATCTGCTTTTTTACCCTTTTTTCGATTCTTCTCTCTGTCTGAACCGTTCCGGGATTTTACAGATGCGGAACACGGCTGCCGACAGGGCTTCATACGGCGGGTTTCCCGGCCAATTACGCTTTCATGGAAAGGAAGAATTTGCGGGGAATGCACTTCAAGCCGCCGGATCAAGCATGGCAGCCGACCTTTGCATCTGGCAAACCGGACGACACCGGCAGAGAGGAGACCGGAACAGACCGGTAAATATGATGGTAAAAAGGGAGTACGGCTTTGCCTGTATAAATGCAGGGGAAGCGAAGTAGAAAAGGGTCCGGCTTGGGCGGGTCCGGCAAGGGTCTGCCGGGGCAAACATGAAAGGGATTCTCCTTATCCGCTCCACGCCTGAATTTCGACCGGGCGGAATGAAAGCGCGGAGCGAATAAGAAGTATCACCGTTTGCCCTTGACGTGGCAGGTCACAAGGGAAAGATACGGAACAGAGGCGGAAAGTCCGAAACCAGCGGCATAAAGACCGGTCGGGCTGTGGAATACCGTGTTGTTTCGACAGGTCGAAGCTCCGGCATGGAACGGCACGATCCGGCTGCCGCCGGTTTTGAACGGCCTCCCGTACCTTTCCCTGACGACTTGTTACGGCACAGACTTTCCACTGGTTCACGGGGTTGGGAAAGCCGGCGTATAATAGGGAAACAGCCTGAAGGTAAAAAAGGAGTAATCGTACTATAAAAGGTATCGGTTGCCCCGCAATCCGTCCGGAGGCTTTCGCCCATCGGACAGACCACAGAGGTTATCGGCTTATAGTTTGGGCTTGTTCTTCGGGAGAATGGGGCAAGAAAGTATTATTCTGTAAAATGGCCCCAGCTCGGTCTTTACCGGGTCTTTCGATACCAAGAATGTTGCGCTCTCCTTGACCTTCGCTATATCCAAAATGGTCTTACAGATGTACTTATTCCTCAAACGTGTTCCTCCCCTGTTGAACTGCAGCGGAAAACCTCGCTTGTCAGTGGTTTTGTGCAGAAACCACTCTTTCGGGTTGTTTTCATCACAGCCAAACTCCAGTCGGTCGTTCATTGTGATATTCATTTCTTTTGCCAATTTGGTGGATAGATACATGTTGCCGGTAACGCTGTTGAACCTTATGCTTCTTTTACCTACACGGTTTTCTCTTGTCCGGCAATTCTCGACGTTGTAAATTACAAATTTCATTTTCTTGAATTATTTACGGGTTATACAAATTACATGCTTACGTGGGCGTACCTTTTGGAAAATCCTTCGTGATTGCGGATAGTGTCGGTTATATCGCTTATTCTCCGGTGTATCGCACTTGCGGAAATGCCTGCATAGGCGGAAAGGTGTCTGTATGAACATTTCGCCTCGTACTCTTTCAGTCTGAAAAGCTCGTAGTCCGTTTGGGGATATTTCTTCTTCACAAACAGCAGTATGTCATACACCAGCTTGTCGGAAGCTGCCAGCACCTCGACGGACGGTGTTTCTTCTTCCTGCATGAGCAAAAAGAAATGTTCGTTGTCGGGGAAACAGTAACAACTATCCTTGTGAATACATTTCAGTCTGCACTTTTTGTACACGCCGAAAAAATAAGGCTCGAAGCTCTCGACAGGTATTTCCGAAATCACGACTTCCCGTTTCATCGCCAAATAGGCGTCGTGAAAGGCGTCCTCGTGCAGGTAACGTCCGAATATGTTACGCAATCTCTGATAGTTGTAAACGAACCAGTTGTCAAAAAGCGAATTTTTTTTCATGTTTCAATTTGTTTTTAAGTTTTTTTTATTTCCCTCCGGTTCGAGCGATTACCGGAAAGTTCGATTCTTTTTTCTGCCTCGTCTTTGCATCACGGGGTTTGCAGCAAGGATTCCATGAAAAATACTCTTGGAATGGAATGAGAAGGAAGATTTTTCATCAGGAAAATCGAAGATGGGCCTTGAGGCAAAGTTTTGAGATGCAATCAACTTTGCGGAAAAAAGTGTCGGGCTTTACGGTCGTCGGTTCGTGATAGCATCTCAATCTACAAAGGGGGGGGAAGCGAAAGCCTGCCTATAAAAGACAAGGTGTGTGGTATAAAAGGAGTGGCTGGAGGTACAAGGGGAAGATTCCGTTACAACCGGGTATGGCCGTGGCAGACCGGAAGGTGAAAAAATCCCCTGTCCGGTGTTGTAACCGAACAGAGGGAAAAGGTTAAATCTATGAATTATGGTCATGCCGCTTTGTCGGTGGCCTCGTGTTCGGAAAGGGCGGACTGCGTGCGTTCCGCCTCTTTCATGCTTTCGTCGATCCGATGCTGTAAAGCGTTGCACTCCTGTTTGAGCCTTGCCAACTCGTCCGCCTTGCTCCACTTGCGGGCGATGATTCCCTGCAAAGCGGGTATCTCGCTCTCCAGCTTGGCTATCTTCTGCCGTTGTTCCTCAATCATGCCGGGCAGCTTGGCGAGGGCGGCTTGCGGGTATCGGGAGGATTCCACGAAGCCCAGAGGCAATGCTCCCGATATGCCACAACGGTATTTCAGTCCGCTTACGCCCTCGACGAGGAACGTGTTGCGGTAGAATGTACCGCCCATGTCATACTCGCTGTACACCGACAGGTTCAATCCGGCATACGTGCCTATCGTACCGATTGCCCCGTTGCGGTAGGTCTTGGAAATGCGGTGCAGCTCCCGTCCGGTCTCTTCCGCCGTGGCTTGTGCGAGGTTCAACAGCCGGGTCGTCCGGTCTCCGGTGTAAGAGGTGATATATTCCCAGTCCTGCGTCATGCGTGCCGCCGCACTCTCGGCCTTTGTCATGTCTTCCCGGTTGGCCGCAATCTTACGCTCGGCCTGATACGGTCTTTCTTGAAAATGGCCTGTTCCTTTTCGAGCTGCATAATCTTATTGTCGAGCTTCGTTTTCTCCAACAGGTCGGTATTTCCCGACAGGAGAGCCACGAACTCGGCGAAATTCATGCCGTTATCCTCGTCCATAGCGTCCTCGTCGATACGGCGCACAGCAATCGTACCGTTGTTAATTTGGTTGATGAACATTTGCTTGGTTTTCAACAGGTTAAATTTGTAAGCGTCGAGCGTCTTTTCCGTTCCGTAAATCACCACGTCCACGGTATTGTTTCCCCAGAGCTTAACGGTGTTGCCTTTGCGTACCGCACGACCGTTGCGCTGCTCCATGTCGGCGGGGCGCCAAGGTATCTCCAGATGATGCACCGCAACGGCCCTTTCTTGGGCGTTTACTCCCGTTCCCAACATCGAGGTAGAGCCGAACAACACCCGTACCCTGCCACTGTTCATGTCCGCAAAAAGTTTCTTTCTCGCCCGTTCGGTCTTGGCGTACTGGATAAACTGGATTTCATCGGCAGGAATCCCCATTGCCACCAGCTTGTCCTTGATGTCGCTATAGATGTTCCACTCGTTCGGCTTGTAAGTGGCAAGGTCGCTGAAGACGAACTGTGTACCACGATTGGCATTTGAACTTACATAATAATCATAAATAGTTCTTGCGCAAATCGAAGCCTTGTTGTTCGGGTCATCAGTAAACTTATCGCCCAACAGACGCATATCAAGAGACATCTTACGGGCCACGTTGGTAGCAACAAGCATTTTTGCCTTGTCGAGATTGTCCGGCTGCGGAATATCCAACCCCAAATCTTCCCATTGTCCGCTGTGCGCAAAGGCGACGAGCCGCCCGATCATTTCCTCCTGTTGGATAGTGGGTGCATGGGAAAGGAAACGCACGTTTTTGTCCGGCACATCGAGGTTTATCATATCGGCTGTACGATAGTCGGTAATCTCCCGCAGGAACATCGCCAGTTCCGGCACTTTGATGTAAGTGCGGAAACGCTCTTTGCGCTTTATCGTACCCGTTACGTTCAGCTCGTAGTCGGCGGCCTTTTTCGTGAAGATAGCCGCCCAAGCGTCGAAACAGCTTACTTGTTGCCGTTTGAGTTCCCTTGGACGCAGATATTTGAACATCACGTACAGTTCGGTCAGCGCATTGACGACCACCGTACCCGACAGGAACGTAGCCCCCAAGTCCTTTCCCGTGCGGCGTTGAATGTCCCGAATGGCAAACAAAAGGTTCATCGCCCTTTGCGAGCCTTGCGCATTGCCGATGCCCGCTACTCTCGTGTGGCGTGTCTGGAACATCAAATTTTTATAGCAGTGGCATTCGTCTACAAAAATGTGGTCTATGCCCATCGAACGGAAATCGATGGTATCGTCTTTCCGGAGGTCTATCTTCATCTGCAGTTCGGCGAGCTTGGCTTCAAGGTTCTGTTTCCGGGTTTCCAGTCCTTTCTGCATCCTGCCGCTCCGGTAACGCATAGTGGATTGCTCCAGCACTTCGAGGCTGCGCTCCACATCGGCCAGTTCTTCCGAGAATATGTCGTACATGGTTTCTTCGGATTGCGGAATCTTGCTAAACTGGTCGTGTGTCAGGATAATGCAATCCCAGTTGTTGTTCTTGATTTTTGAAAACACTTCCTTGCGGTTGGCGGGGGTGAAATCTTCCTTGCCCGGATAGAGCACCTTGGCCGTGGGGTATGCCTTTCGGAATGTATCGGCAATCTCGTGTACATTGGCTTTCAGCCCGATAATGAGGGGTTTCTGCACCAGTCCGAGACGTTTCATTTCGTATGCGGCCACGCACATAATCATCGTCTTGCCCGTGCCGACCTCGTGCCAGCAGATACCGCCGCCGTTCTGCTTAATCATCCAGATAGCGTCTTTCTGTGAGGGATAAAGTTCTTTGTACGGGAACAGCTCGAAAGAGAGGCCGGGGAACGTCTGCGCCGAGCCGTCGTAGTGCGGACGCACGTAACAATTGAAGCGCTCGTTGTATGTCCTTACCAGTTCGTCCCGGACTTCCAAAGGCTCATCGTCAAGCCACCGGTTGAAACGGTCTCTAATTTCCTGTATCTTGGCGGCGGCCTCCTGCATGGCTTCCTCGTCCGGCACACGTATTTTGCTGCCGTTCCGGTATTCCTCTTTCGTTATCTCAGGTACGGTATCGTGCAGGGCGTGTACAAACAAGTCCTCGCCGTTGTAATTGCGCACGGAATAGGTATTGTATGCCACGGGCGAATATCCCTGCAGCCGAATCAAGTAGGTATCGTTCACGTCGAAATACATCACGTCCGCACCCACTCCGAATAGGTCGGAGGCGAAATCGGCGTACAGCTTCGTATCTATCCACCGCTCGCCCATGTTGATGTCGAGTTCTTCATAGGGTATCGGTTCGGGTATGGTGTTCTCCAGTGCCTTTGCGGACGCTTCGGCCCATTCTTTCTCCTTGCCTGCGAGATTCGGGAGAAAGGAAAGCGTCTCTTCCTGCTTGGCGATGATGTTTCCGGAGAGGAACTTTCCTTTGTGCTCCCATTCCCCATTGGCCGGATTGTAGAAAATTTCCCCTTGCAGGGCTTCGATGATTTCTTCTTCCTCCTTGTTCGTGGCTTGTGCCATGTAGCCCATATCGACCTTGCCGTAAAAGTTCAGGCTGCTTGCCAAGGCTTCCACGGGGGACAGCGTTACGGCGGTGTCTATCTTCTTGAAAGCTACAGGTTCACGCATAACGTCGGCTTTGAAGATGTCCCTGCCGACCTGCATTTCTATCGTGAACACCTCCGTACCGAGGCTGTCGAGCAAGATAAACTCCTTGTTGTCGTTGTCGTGGAAAAATCCCCATTTGGCAATAAAAGCGTCGTATAGGGTGTTGAGTTGTTTACGCAGTTCCGAGCACTCCTTTTGTTCTTCCCGTTCCCTGCCGGACAGCTCGAAATACACCTTGCGTATGGGGAAATAGTCGGCGGCCCTGTCCGTATTTACCTTGCCCTCGTCCACGGGTACGAAATCAACGGCTGTCTCCGTGTAACGGCTCGACTTACGAAACCGAAGCGTACCTACCTGCCCCTCGAAAACGACCATTGCGCCGTTCTTCATCCATGTTTCCATGTCCTCCGTGTAGGCACGTATGCCTTTGACCGTCTGCGGCTCGCCGAAAAGAGACATCTGCACGGGGGTGTTGTCCTGGCCGTGATTGGCAAAAAGAGCCTTGCGAAAATAGCGGTCGAAATCGTATTTGAGCAGTGCGGAAAGGTATTGGGACATGGCGTTTCCATCGCCTAACCACTGGTATTTGCGGACGTACTTACCGAACTGGTTCAGCGCAATGCGACTGTCCGTGGCAAGGGCGGTCTTGGGAGGGTAAAGATTTTGTTCGCATAGTCGGTCATCGTTCCTGCCGTGTCGACCTTTTCCTTGGAGACCTGCAAAAACATCTTCTCCCGTAACGAGAGCGTCGCCTTGCGGCTGTGCTTTTGGAATATCAAAAGGTCGCTCCCTACCTCTATGCCGCTCGTCTGCATGAAAAGGGTATCGGGTAGCCGTAAGGCCGTTATGAGGTCGGCATGATTGACGAGGTACTCGCGCACGAACTTGTTGCCCGGCGTGTCGGCAATTCCTCTCGGCGCAACGAACGCCAGCAGTCCGCCCTCGTTCAACAGTTCCATTGCCTTGACAAAAAAGTAGTTGTGTATGGTCTTGGCTGACTGTTCGTACATGCCGCCTTTCTTCCACATTTCCGCATCGAACACCCGGAAATTGCCGAACGGGATATTCGAGGCGATAACATCGAAGCTCTCATGCTCCAGATGCTGGTCGGCTATCGTCTCGAAGCCTGCCGTTACCGTGGTCGCCTCGTCATACAGAAGCGACAGGATAAGCCCCGTAAGACAATCTTTTTCAAAAGCGTAGCTGCGAGTGCCGGGCATGGAGACGGGCAGAAAGCCGCCAATTCCCGCACTGGGTTCAAGAAAGGTACTCATTTGCAGGCAGTTATCCTTGAATGTAGCGTGTATCTGCCGGGTTACTGCGTCCACGAGGAATTTCGGTGTGTAAAAAGCAGTCAGGACGGAGGATTTTATACTGTTGATGACGGCTTGCCGCATGGCGTCGTCATAATAGGGATATGCGCCTATCAAGTCCTGCAGCTTGCGGATAGGCTCGGCCACATCATCGCTGACGGTATGCTCCGTTCCTATATTCAATACATCTTTAATCCCCCCGAAACCGGAATATCGGGATAATACCTCTTTCTCTTCGTCAGTGGCTTGTCGGTCGTCGATACGGACTTTCATTGCCGTTGCAATGGCTTCCACGTTTGCCACCAGTGATTTTAATTTGCTGTAACTCATAATTTAACCTTGTTTGTTTCCCTTTATTCGGCCTGTTTGCGGCCTCCGGGATTATTTTTCTGCCTCTTGAAGGTGGCAGGGACAATCGGACAAGGCTGAAGCGAAAAAATACGCTCGACAACGGAGAGGAAGATTTTTGCGCCTCACTCGCGGCGCAGCCGGCATTGGCAAGATTGGAACGGCCCGTTACCTTCGCGGAAAAATAATACCCCGCAGGTCGCTGCAAGGCTGGGCACGGAAACCGACAGCTAAAAGAGGGAGGAAAATGCGTACAAGGGAGAAAGGACGGAACGGGTATAGAAAAGGGAGAAAGCGTCGTACAACGGGGAATGCTGCCGACAGACCGGAAATCCGGAGAAGATGGGATAAGACAAGGGAATCCTGTGCATAATCAAAAGAAAAACTTACCCCTGTAACCGATTATAATGAATAACCTATGACTGAAAAGAATACTCCCATCTTATCTCCCGAATATCTCGATTTCAGAAACGAGATAACCTCCCGCATCCGGTCGCCCCAATACGAGGCATTGAAGGCCGTAAACAAAGAGATGATCGCCCTGTATTGGGAAATCGGCAGGCGGATTACCGAACAACAAGCGGCCTTGGGCTGGGGAAAATCCGTCATGGAGAACCTTTCGCGGTACATACAAAAGGAGTTTCTGGGTATAAAGGGATTCGGTGTTTCCAACATGTGGGACATGGCCCGTTTTTATACCGAATACCGGTCGAATGAAATTCTCCAACCGTTAGTTGGAGAAATTAGCTGGTCGAAGCACATCGTCATTCTGACCAAGTGCAAAGAGATGCAACAACGGCAATTCTACATCTTGTCAACCAAGAAATACGGCTGGACGAAAGATGTACTTATCAACAAGATAGAAGCAAAGACCTACGAAAATTATCTGCTCGGTCAGAGCAACTTCGACATGACCTTGCCGGAGAAGATAAAGAACCAGGCCATACTTGCCCTGAAAGACGAATATACATTCGACCTTGTGGGCCTTTCGAAAGAACATTCCGAATACGAACTGGAACAAGCGATTATAAAGAATATCCGCGCGTTCCTCATGGAGTAGCGAGATATTCAGTTTTTTCTAACTGAAAGTGAGTACAGAAATGTTATCATAGCATGGCAGAGACTATTTGTCAATCCACTCTTTTAGCCGTTGAGCCTTCTCTTTACTAACGGTTATTTTTGTGTTCGGATACCCTTTTAAGCGGACAATAAGTTTCCCTCCGAAATAATTAGAAAGAAACAATACGTATTCTATGTTAATTATGTATTGGCGGTTGGCACGGAAGAAGCAATCAGGATTGAGTTGCTGTTCGAGTTCGTCCATTGACATATTGACAACTTCTGAAGTTCCATTATTAAGACGAAGGTATACCGTCTTGTTTTCGGTTTCGATATGGTTGATGTCCGAAACACGTACGGTCTTATACCCGTCACGATAGGGCAACAGGAAACGTTCCCGATAGCGGAACTGGTTCTTCTGCAACGAATCGAAAAGCTGCCGGAGATTTTCGTCAGCATAATTCTTGCCAGCTTTGGTAGCTTTATCTATGGCAGCTTCAAGTTCATCGGCATCCAAAGGCTTCAGAAGATAGTCAAAGCTATTGAACTTGAAAGCCTGTACCGCATATTCATCGTATGCGGTGGTGAATATGATTGGAACGGTTGCCGGAGCATATTTAAGCGCTTCAAAACTCAGGCCGTCAGTAAGGCGGATATCCGCAAGGATGAGGTCTGTTGTTTTGCCTGATTGGAAAAAATCGACCGCCTCTTTGATATTTGTAAGTGGTCCTCAATTATAAACGTCGTATCAATGTCGTTCAGCAATCTAATGAGACGCATGGCATTGCGCTGTTCGTCTTCAAGAATCAGTATCTTCATAGGGACTGTTTTTTTATGATGGGCAAACTCACCGAATAGAAGTTCTCGGCATTTTCTATCTTGACTTTTTTATCGCAGAGCAACGAATAACGCTCTATTATGTTTTTATGACCCAAGCCGGTCGATTCCATTTTTGAGAGCAAGGGAGATTTAAGGTTGCGCACTGTGATATAGTCGTCAGACAACGTGATGTCAATAAACAACGGATTTTCCATCGAAAAACCGTTATGCTTTATTGCATTCTCCACAAGAAGTTGCAACACGGCCGGGGGAAGGTATCCTTTGCATTCTTTCAGTTCGAGGCTGATGTTCGTGACGACCCCTCCGACGTGGCGCACCTGCATCAGATACAAGTATGATTCAAGGAACTTTATCTCATCTCTGACGGGAATCAGATTCCGGTCCAGATTGGTGATGATGTACCGGTACACTTTCGACAGGTTACTCAGGAACTTGCCGGCAAGTTTGGTATCTTCCTCTATCAATTCCAGCAGGTTGTTGAAGTTGTTGAACATGAAGTGCGGATTAATTTGCAGCTTCAGCGAGTTGAGTTGCGACTGTAAGGCAATCTCCTTCTCCTTCATCAGTGCCATTTCAAGAGCCTGCTTCTCATCGCGCGCCCTGATGTATGACTGGAGGTAGAATGTGTTGGCATAAACGCTTGATATGAAAGTGGCTATCATGGCAAAAGTGTAAGCCCCCTTCATGTTGATCAGTTCGTCAAGAAGCCCGTTGCCGGTTTCATCCCACAAAAGATTGAACAGAGATGTCATGCCGAACGTAACGAGGTTATTCAGCGTCAAAAGACAGGAAGCATAGACAATCACCCACACATAAGATGTTCTGAACGGCAAAATCTTAAAAACAAGGTAAGAGAACCCCAAGGATATGTAGGTAAAGAGCATACACAACAAAAAATCGACGACATAATCGACTGTCGCCATTCCCGGTAATTGGTTGGCGGTTTCGTCATCAAGAATTAACCATATAATAAGGTAGAGGATATAGGAAACGAGCGATAGCAGGAAGCCGTTCCGCCAGTTCATTATTTTTACATTTTCTTTGATCATATTTGGTTGCAAAGTTACTTCATGTTGCAAAGGTACGACTTTGCTTTTTCATTTGATAGGTCGAAACCGGATGAAACAGACAAAACAGCAGTTGAAACAGATAAAAGGAGTGTCGAGACAGATGGTTCTATCATTTATACTGTATTCGATGCTTGCATAATGAACGTAGATTGCCAAAACAGGGTATGATTTTGGTAATCTGTAGGAAGGTGACGCATCAAGAAGCATGGCTTAACTGCCCAAAGATGTGCATCTTTGAAAAGAGCATTTACAATGACATTTCAGAAGCCATTTTAGCTGTTTTATAAATGTTTTTTTCCGTTTCGACTGCATGCCGGTTGTCGGCAAATTGGGTATGGAATATCTTTGCAGCCAAAATTGGCGACTTATGATTATTGAAACAGAACACCTTATCATCAGAGATTTTCAGGAGAAGGATGCCGTTGGTTTGCTGGAATACCTCTCCCATCCGCGTGTCAACTGCTTCGTGAGCGAACGCTTGTGCTCTGAAGAGTCTGCACTGGCTTATATATCCAATACTCCAAAGGAGTTGCTGCGCTATGCCGTGTGCCTGAAGGAAGACGATTTCATAATCGGTGATGTTTTTGCATTGCGTGAAGAAGCCGACACATTCAACGTGGGCTGGCATTTCAACCAACGCTTCGAGGGCAAGGGATTGGCGCATGAAGCGGCAACGGAATTTCTGGATTACCTTTTCCGTGAAGCAGGCGCACGTCGCATCTACGGCTTTGTGGAGGATGACAACCTGCGGTCGAAAAGATTGTGCGAACGTCTCGGAATGAGATATGAAGGATGCATGAAGGAATTCATATCGTTTGTGTGCCATCCCGATGGAACACCACGGTATGAGGACACCTGCATTTATGCGGTATTGAATAAGGAATGGAAAAACAATAAGAACAGATGATGAATAGAAGAACATGGATAGCCGGCATCACGGTAACAAGCCTGCTGGCTGCATTATTGACAGCCTGCAAACAAGAACAGAGGGAACAGGAAATGAGACAGACATTGCCCGTCATGGTGGTTTCTTCCCGGGCAGTTGAATTTCAAGAAAGTTATTCCGCCTCCATCCGTGGGCGGCAGGATGTGGACATAGTACCCCAAGTGTCGGGCCGTATCACCCGCCTGTGTGTGAAAGAAGGGGAGCAGGTTAAGACGGGACAAGTGCTTGCCGTCATCGACCAAGTGCCCTATCAGGCAGCCTTGCGCACCGCACAGGCAAACGTCAGCGCAGCACAGGCAAAAGTGGAAACGGCACGGATCGAGCTGCAAGGCAAGCAAGCCTTGTTTGATGAGAAAGTCATATCCGATTACGAACTCTCTCTTGCCCGCAACGGGCTGGCGGTAGCACTTGCCGAACTCGAACAGGCAAAGGCTCAGGAAACGGATGCCCGCAACAATCTCTCCTATACCGAGATAAAAAGTCCCAGCAACGGAGTGGTAGGCACGCTTCCTTTCCGCATCGGCGCACTTGTCAGTCCCGGCATGACGCAGCCTTCACGGTAGTTTCCGACAATGCGGAAATGTACGCCTATTTCTCCGTCTCCGAAAACAAGCTGCGTCAGTTCAGGACACAATACGGTTCCATAGACAAGATGATTTCCCAAATGCCGGAAGTCGGCCTGCAACTGAATGACGGCACGTTCTACGGACGGAAGGGACGCATAGAGACTGTCAGTGGCGTGGTCAATGCCACCACCGGGGCGGTGCAAATCAAAGCCCGCTTCCCCAACCCCGACCGTGAGCTGCTGAGCGGCACCATCGGCAATATCGTCCTGCAAGGAGTGGATGCGGATGCCATCCTGCTGCCCAAGACCGCCACCGTGGAATTGCAGGACAAGATTATCGCCTACCGCCTCAGAAACGGAAAGGCCGAAGCAGCCTACCTGACCGTGGACCGTCTGAACGATGGTAACCACTTCGTGGTGAAGCAAGGTGTGTCCGTGGGCGACACCATCATCACCGAAGGGGTAGGACTTGTAAAGGAAGGAATGATTGTTACACCTAAAAACGTAACCCCATGAATCTACGATTTTTCATAGACCGCCCGGTATTCTCGGGCGTTATTTCCGTGGTGATTGTCTTGATGGGACTCATCGCCATCAAAGTGCTCCCGGTGGAGCAATATCCCGACATTGCACCGCCTACTGTCAACGTGTTCTGTACCTATCCCGGTGCGAATGCCGAAACCGTGCAGAAAGCGGTAATCGTCCCGCTTGAGGAAGCCATTAACGGAGTGGAGGACATGATCTACATGACCTCTACCGCATCCAACACGGGCGATGCTTCCATCAACATCTATTTCAAGCAGGGTGCCAACGCGGACATGGCGGCGGTGAACGTGCAGAACCGTGTGAATGGCGCGTTAAGCCAGCTTCCGGCGGAAGCCACCAAAAGCGGCGTCACGACAGAGAAACAGCAGAATGCCGAGCTGATGACTTTCGCGCTTTACTCACCCGACGACCGTTTCGACCAGACTTTCCTGAACAATTACATGAAAATCAATGTCGAGCCACGGGTGAAACGTATAGGCGGTGTCGGAAAGGCACAGCTGTTCGGCTCGAACTACAGTATGCGTTTGTGGCTCAAACCGGACAAGATGGCGGGGTACGGGCTTATCCCGGATGATATTTCGGCGGTATTGGCACGGCAGAACATTGAGGCCGCCACCGGTTCTTTCGGACAGAACTCCGACGGGGCAAACGAGTACACGATGAAATACCGGGGCAGGCTCTCGACTGCGGAAGAGTTCGGCGAACTGGTGGTCAAGTCCCTGCCCGGCGGCGATGTATTGCGATTGAAAGAGGTCGCGGATATAGAGCTGGGCGATGAGTATTACAATTATTCATCCGAAGTGAACGGACATCCGGCAGCCATGATGATGATAAACCAGAAATCCGGTTCGAACGCATCAAGCACCATCAATGAGATACACGAGGTACTCGATGACCTCAGCCGCGATTTGCCCGAAGGGGCAGAGTTTGTGGTGCTTACCGACACCAACAAGTTCCTGAATGCCTCCATCCATTCTGTCATCAGGACGCTTATCGAGGCGATACTTTTAGTCATCGTGGTGGTGTATGTGTTCTTACAGGACATCAAGTCCACGCTGATTCCCACGATTTCTATCTTCGTGTCCATCATCGGAACGTTTGCCGTAATGTCACTGATAGGCTTTTCCATCAACCTGCTTACGCTTTTCGCCCTTGTGCTTGCCATAGGCACGGTGGTGGACGATGCCATCGTGGTGGTGGAAGCCGTGCAGGCGAAGTTCGACGAGGGGTATCAGTCTCCGGTGCTTGCCGCCGATGATGCCATGAAGGGCGTGTCGTCGGCCATTCTGACCTCCACCCTTATTTTCATGGCGGTGTTCTTCCCTGTGGGCATGATGGGCGGTACTTCAGGGGCGTTCTATACGCAGTTCGGTATCACGATGGCGGTTGCCGTGGGCATTTCGGCCATCAATGCCTTCACCCTTTCTCCGGCATTGTGCGCCCTGCTGCTGAAGCCTTACATTGACGAGCACGGGAACACGAAGAACAACTTCGCGGCACGCTTCCGCAAGGCATTCAATGCGGTTTTTGACCGTTTGAGCCGTCGTTATGTGCGCGGTGTGCTATATGTCATTCATCGCAGGTGGCTGCTGTGGGGCACTATCGCGGTATCGTTCGGGCTGTTGGTGCTTTTTGTCAATACGACCAAGACCGGACTTATTCCTGAAGAAGATACAGGCACGGTCATGGTCAGCATGAACACGAAACCCGGTACATCCATGGCGCAGACCGGCAAAACCCTAAAACGTATAAACAGCCGTCTTGACAGTATCGCAGAGATTGAATACAACGGTACTGTGGCAGGCTTTTCTTTCAGTGGCTCGGGACCTTCGCAGGCCATGTCTTTTCTCACTCTCACGGATTGGGACGAGCGCAAAGGAGGACGTGACGATGTAATAGGCCGTATTTATGCCGCCACCGCCGATATTCCCGATGCCACCGTATTCGCCATGTCGCCCCCGATGATTGCCGGATATGGGATGGGCAACGGTTTTGAACTGTACTTGCAGGACAAAAACGCCGGAGACATAACCGCCTTCAGCCAAGTGACCGACCGGTTTGTGGAAGCGTTGTCGGGCAGACCGGAGATCGGTGAGGTCTATTCATCGTTCGCGGCTGATTATCCGCAATACTGGGTGGATATAGATGCTGCCAAATGCGAACAGTCCGGTGTGTCTCCTTCCGATGTCCTGTCAACACTCTCGGGATATTTTTCGGGAGAATATGTATCGAATTTCAACCGCTTCTCAAAACTGTACCATGTCACCATGCAGGCTCCTGCCGAATATCGCATGGACACCGAATCGTTGGACGGCATGTATGTCCGTACTTCCGACGGCTCCATGTCGCCGTTGAGCCATTTTGTCCGTCTTACCAAGACCAACGGTCCGTCGGACCTGACCCGCTTCAATATGTTCAATGCCATTTCCATCAGCGGTCGCCGGCAACAGGATACAGTTCGGGACAGGTATTGAAGGCCATAAGGGAAACTGCCGACCACGTTCTCCCGTCAGGTTACACCTACGAGTTGGGAGGGTTGTCGCGCGAAGAAAGCAATACGACGAACAATGCCGTGTGGATATTCGTGCTGTGCATGGTCTTGATATACCTCATACTGTGTGCCCTCTATGAAAGCGTGTTCATCCCGTTTGCCGTGTTGCTGTCCGTGCCTTGCGGTTTGATGGGCAGCTTCCTGTTCGCGGGACTGTTCGGGCTGGAGAACAACATCTACATGCAGACCGGACTGATTATGATTATCGGGCTGCTTGCCAAGACAGCCATTCTGCTGACCGAATATGCCGGCAAGCGGCGGTCGGAAGGCATGACCCTCGCGCAGGCGGCATACAGTGCGGCAAAGGTTCGCCTGCGCCCCATCCTGATGACCGTATTGTCTATGGTGTTCGGACTCGTTCCGCTGATGATGGCTCATGGTGTGGGTGCCAACGGCAGCCGCTCGCTCGCCACGGGCGTAATCGGAGGTATGATAGTAGGTACGCTGGCACTGCTGTTCCTCGTACCGTCACTGTTCATCACATTTCAATATATTCAAGAACGGATTAAACGTAATTAAATGAAGAAGATCATCTTATTTACCATATCAACCTTGATGCTTACCGGCTGTGGCACATACAGCCGGTATCATCGGGCTGACATTCCGACAGAGAAGCTGTACCGGAACATCCCGGCTGGCATTGATACAACAACGCTTGCATCCATGTCATGGCGGGAGATGTTTACCGACCGTAAACTTCAGTTTTTGATTGAGACAGGACTCCGGCAGAATACCGACCTCAATGTGGCACGCCTGCGAGTGGAAGCGGCAGAAGCCGCCCTGATGACAGCCAGACTGTCGTACCTCCCTTCATTGGGAATCAGTGCGGAAGGCAGTGGAAACAAATATGACGGAGCTACGGCAAAGGCGTACAATGTGGGAGCGTCCGCAAGTTGGGAGCTTGAATTATTCGGCAAACTTACGGCAGCAAAGCGTGGTGCGGTTGCCGCATTGCAAGGAAGTCGTGACTACCGGCAGGCCGTACAGACACAGCTTGTCGCTACGATAGCGGACAGTTACTATACCCTCGCCCTGCTTGATGCGCAAAAGGTGATAAATCATCGGACTTTGGAAAACTGGCAGGCTACCGTGCGCACACTTGAAGCGTTGAAAAAGGTGGGCAAGGCGAATGATGCCGGTGTGTTGCAGGCAAGGGCAAACGTGATGCAGCTGGAATCATCGCAACAGGCTATATGCAAAAGTATCTCTGAGACAGAAAACGCCTTGTCGGCGATACTTGCCATGCCGTCGCACTCGATTGAGCGGAGCGATTTGGCAGAAGCGTCTTTCCCCGATACAATCTCTGTCGGAGTTCCTTTGCTGTTATTATCCAATCGTCCTGATGTTCGTCGGGCTGAAATGGAACTGGCTCAAGCGTTCTACGCCACCAATGTAGCCCGCTCGGCCTTCTACCCCAATATCACTCTTTCGGGTACATTGGGCTGGACCAACAATGGAGGCGGGGTAATCACCAATCCCGGACAGTGGCTGTTCAATGCAATCGCTTCGCTGACACAGCCGTTATTCAACCGTGGAACAAATATCGCTAATTTGAAAATTGCTCAAACCCGTCAGGAAGAAGCCAGATTGTTATACCAACAGTCATTACTGAACGCGGGGAAAGAGGTGAATGATGCCTTAACCGCATGGCAGACGGCAAAATCGCAATTTGAAATAAACACCCATCAGGTTGAAACCTTGCGTGAAGCTGTGCGAAAGACGGAACTGTTGATGCGCCATTCCGGTACCACCTATCTGGAAATATTAACTACCCAACAGTCACTCCTTGAAGCAGAGACAAACCGGTTGCAAACCAGCTTTGACCGCATACAGAGTATTATCAAACTTTATCATGCACTGGGAGGTGGAATATAAATTAGAATCGGGTATCGAAAATACCTTTTGACATTGATTACGGAATCAGAATTGCAATGGAAGTTATTAGTGGGACATGGAAAAGTTGTATCATTTTTGAGCTAAGCGATGGGGCTAAATGTCCGAGCAAATTACACAAATTGTTTCCTGAAGCCAATGCTCGTGTTATAAATCAGCAATTAAAGAAATTGGAAATGTATGGAATCATAGAGAAGAAAATATTTGCGGAACTTCCCCCACATTCCGAATACTCGATTACTCCGATAGGTGAAACCCTTTTGCCTATCATTGAGAAACTGGAAGAGTGGGGCAATTTCTTTCGTCCCAATATGGAAAAAATATTAGGAATGTCAGCAGACAAAATGTAATTCATTCCTTTGCTTATATATTACACAGTAATAAATTGCATAAATACATGAAAACAAGATATTTCGAGAAGACATTGAAACAGGTGAACGGCAGGTGCAAAGCTCCCGTGGCAGAGAAAACTGCCGGTTGTACAGGTATGTCGGAATAACCTTATCCCAATGAATATGGAGCAAAGCTCTGGTTCATGGTTTTGTGCGGCCTTGCAGTCCTGCTGTCGTATCTTGCCGGTTTCTGGCGACGGAAGACTGCAGCTGCTGCGTTCGCAGCAGCACGAGCAGCCGCTACCGCCAAAGAGCGCGACCGTTATTGCCGTCTGGCGGTACTGGCGGGCCATCGGGAAGCCTGCCTCATGTTCTGTTTCGCCCGTTCGGACTTTTTCGAGGACCATCAGCCGCTCAAGCCGTTCAAATCGCACGGAATAAAAGTCGCTTTCTATGGGTATTACTATCCTTCACGGTACGCCGACCTGATCGACGATGAACAGCGGGCGTTCTGCTGTTCCCTCTACCAGTTCAAAGAGGGCGAAAATCACGGTATCGAGTTTTTTAAGGCGTGCATGTCCGTCTTGAATTTGGCCGATGCCCCTTACCACATCCTGTTTATGCCGTGCAGCGACGAGTTCAAGTATGCCCGGCGATTCAAACGGCTCGACTGGTACATCACAACCCACCGGCCGGACCTAAGTTCGGGCTTATATGATGTCGATGTGTTCGAGTCACGCGACAGCTTGCACGAGGCGAAAGGCGGCGAAAACCGTATCCTCGAAAGGAACTACCGTATCACGGGGAATATCGAAGGGAAACAGATTATCATCGTGGACGACGTGCTGACAAGCGGACAGAGTATGGCCGACTACAAGGAGGAGATAGAAAGGTGCGGCGGCAAGGTGGTGGCGGCCATCTTCTATGGAAAAACCGTTACCCGGCCGCCTCTGCTTCTGATAAAGGCGCACGTGTGGGGTGGCTGCATCGTGAACAAAATCAAGGAACTGACGAAATGAAAGAATGACTATTGTTGAAATTCGTTTGAACATCATCGGGAAAAAGCCTTATCCTTTTTATCAAGGGGTGGTAGAAAGGGGACTTGAACACTTGGAAACGGTTTTGGAACATTGGAAAAAGAATATATGACATGGAAATAAAACTTATTACTTCTAACAAGAAACAATTCTTGGATTTGCTGTTGTTGGCAGATGAACAAGAAAGCATGATAGACAAATATCTGGAACGAGGTGAGATGTTTGCCCTCTATGATGACGGTCTGAAGGCTATCTCTGTAGTGACGTGTGAAGGAGAGGGTATTTACGAAATAAAAAACATAGCCGTTTGTCCCTCCTCCCAACGCAAAGGATACGGAAAACGGCTGGTTGATTATCTCTTTGGATACTATCAGGGCAGATGTTCCGTCATGCTTGTCGGTACGGGAGATACGCCATCTACACTCTCTTTCTACGAACATTGCGGCTTTCGTATCTCACACCGACTGAAAAATTTCTTCACGGATAATTACGATCATCCGATTTATGAGGATGGAAAGCTGCTTACCGACATGGTGTACTTGCGGAAAGATTTCTCTTAATTCATATTTTGAATGGAATCTCATTTTTCACATCATTTATTATAAGTGATTTGTGATTATTGAATTATATCTCTATTTTTGGAAACGTAATTTTAATTTTCCCGAAAAACCAAGAATAATAGGGACAAGTATTTTTAGTCATTACATTAAAACATTATAATTTATGAAGAAAATCGTATTGACTTGTGTCCTCGTTTTTTCAGCCTGCTGTGTGACCCTGTTTGCACAAAAGGACAAAAAAGAAAAGGAAACAGTGAAAATAGAATGTTGTTGCGAGGACTGTACCTGCCGCAAGTGTAAATGCGATACGGACTGCTCGGAATGCAGAGGTTGTCGCAAGAATGAAGAATGCAGAAGTTGCGTAGATTGTGATCATGAAGGTCGTTGCTGCGATTATCATCGTCATCACAAGAAACACAGAAGAGGCGGATGTTGCGGAGGATGTTAAACAATCGCTGCCCCAAATTATAAAAAGTGAGGTTGTTCACTTCAAACCGGCACAACCTCACTTTTTATGCGCAAAGAGGCGATGTCTCCGTATGCGGTCATTCCAACCAATGGAATCTTGAACAAAGCCTCCCAAATTTTCAACTGGCAATCCGTTTCTTTCAAATGCCGTTTTATCTCTCCGGTCCTGCATGAAAATAAACAGGGCGTTCTGCCGTATGCCATCGCATTTTGTGTAGAACCGGGTGTGCTCAATCTCCAAGAGACTTTCTTAAAAACAAGTTTCATTACTTGTTTCCTTTTCTCACCCTATATCCTGTCCACAGACACCATACGCATCCTCCTCCCACGAGGAAGACAAACACGTAAGTAGCCACGCTGCCTATGAACACCCGTCCGCTGTGTACTTCCAAAGCGAAGTTCCAAAGCGACATGGGTTGTGTGGAGAGTTCGCCGGGCTGGGCAAGTGCATCCGTTCCCTCGTAATATTCCACCACGCATTCCTTTCCCTTGAAATCCGCACTGTAACCCGAAACGGCAAACTTGCCGAAAGGAGGACCGGCTGTATCTTCGGCTTCTTCTCCCGTGAAGTAGTCCGTTACCCAGCCCTGCTGTCTGTCCCAAACGAACAGGCCGCTGAACGAACCGGCCAGCCAGTTCCCCTGCTTATCCTTTTGCCAGACATTCAGCCCCATGACACTGACCGGGGGAGCTTCCTCCACCTTCACGGGAACGGCATCCGGTGAAGCCAGCGAATAAAAACCTTCGGAAGTGGAGAGCAGCCAGTCACCGCACATATCGTCATAGCGCACCATGCGCAGCTTGTCGTGCCAAGGATTAGGGCTGTCTAAGGATGTGCCGGGCAGAGCGGGTGTCTTAGTCAGAGCCAACGGTATCATGACGGGTGGACGGAGACACCAGCCCGTAACGGCCACCAAGAGGGTCAGTATGATAGTGGTGCGTCCCAGCTTGTCGTGCCACAGCAGGGAGAGGCGTGTCCATCGGGCTTCGCCTTCCGTGTGCCGCCCGTGGCGGTGGCGGCGGCGCATGTCCTTGGGCAGCAGCCAGTAGGCAAGCCCCGTGAGGCACAGGAGAACCAGCACAACAGCCACCGCATCCACAACCAGCTTGCCTGCCGTGCCGAACAACTCCCCGCTATGCAACATCCACACCGTGCGGAAAAGCGTCACCTTCGGCTCGTAACCGTCGGGAACTTTCACCTGTATTTTCCGAAATCCGGCGTGAGAAGACGTGGAGAGATAGAGGTACGAACGTCCGGCAACTACCAGCGTGTCGCCCCGGACGGTGATGTCCGAAAGACGTTCTCCCTCGTCCAAAGGCAGGGGGATTTCTATCCAAGCCGTTCCGTCGTGGCGGTACAGGCCGAACTGGCCGGCGGCATACAGCGTACCGTCGGGTGTTTGCACTATGCCTTTCATGCTACGGTAGTCCGCCCCTTGGGAAAGTCCTTCGTTGAAGTCCGCAAAAGCCGAGGCGGCAGTGTCCGTGCGCCATACCCCGGCTGCACCATAGGCCAGTATATGAGCCACGGAATCCTTGTCCGTATAGCGCAGCGTTCCCCTCAGCAGCCCGCCGTTCCATGCTTCGAAACGATAACCCGCAGGCAGCCACTTCCGGCTGACGTTGATGTCGGCCACCGCTTCACGATGATTCAGCACAATACCGCTCCAACAGAACATGAGCATGAAGAAGCAGAACAGCAACCCGAACCATTTATGATGTTTCCTCCAAGTTATCCGTTTCATGATTTATCTTTTATTGTCGTTTTACATCCGCAGTTTTCTTTCGTCTGTCACAAGCGAGATAAAGCCCGGTTACTGCAAACGAAACCAGAATCAACGCGATTTCCTGCACATGTCCTTGTGGATTTGCCCATAGCCCGTTCAGCAGGTGAATCCGGTCGAAGACCTCTACCGCGATCCAGAAGATAATTACGGTGGCGAAACCGAAACGCAGGCTCATGCCCCACGAAGCATAACGCAACAGCTTGGCGAACATGAACAGCGAACCGATGAAGCCCAGCATCCCGACAAGCAATGTCACCGGATGATGGTCGCCAAAAAAACGCTCATCGTAGCAGAACATCAGCACCAAGTAGCACGTCCACAGCATGGTAATGACTTCCATAAAAGCGACAATGCTGGTATGGCGTGTCATGGGGCGTGCGGCGATTTCCTTCTTGTGCTTGCCGAAGAACAAGCGCTGCCACCAGTTCAGGAAATTGCAGCCGTTGGCAGTGCAGAACAGGTACAGCATCATCGTCATGGCCCAGAACCCGAATGTGGACGGAAGTATCAGGTATTCCGGCCGGCTGACAATCTCGCCCGTTACCGGGTCGAGCTGCGCCTGCGTGCCGAAACGGTTGGCATAGTACATAAACAGGAAGTCGATGGCGCCCATCCAGTAAAACATACCGCCGAACAAACCCAACAGCGCTTGTTTGACGTCGCCTTTTATGAATACACCGATAATGACCATCAGCAAACCGAACAGCCCCATTCCCATACCGGCATAGAACTGTTCCACCCCCGCCGTACCGTCTTTCAGCGCACGTGCCAGGATGTGTGTCAGCGGCATGGCAACCAATGTCACAGCGATGGAGACAAACGCTTTAAGCCAGTGCCTTTTTCTCTCTTTTGTTGCTGCCATATCCGGTTTTCTTTATTGGGAAACGGCATTCTTTTTCTTCGCACCCATATACCACAGGTAAACAGCCAGTACAAGGAACGCTGCCAGTATGATAATCATTTCCGTCTTATGCCCCATAGGGTCTACCCATATCTCGCTCAACAAATCCATACGGCCAAGGATCTCAATCGGTGTCCAGAACACGATAACGGTAGCGATTGCCATACGGATGTTGGCCCCCCACGCAGAAAGGCGCAACTGTTTGGCGAAGATAAAGAACGAGCCGATAAAGCATCCGACCCCCACCAACAGTGTCACCGGATGATTCTCGCCCAGGAATACATCATCGTAGCAGAACATCAGCAACAGGTAGGAAGTCCACAGCAACATCATCAGTTCCATGAATGTGACGATACTCGTGTGGCGCGTCATGGGGCGGGCGGCGATGTCGTTCTTCTTACCACGGAAGAGCAACCGTTGCCACCAGTTGATGAAGTTGCATCCGTTCTTTGTACTGAACAGGTACATTACCATAATCATCATCCAAAAACCGAACGAGGCGGGCAGTATGAGATATTCGGGACGGGTTACGATTTCACCCGTCACAGGGTCGAGTTCCGGCTGCGTGCCGAAACGGTTGGCAAAATACATGAAGAGAAATTCCACCCAGCCTGTCCAGAAGAGCAGACCGCCGAAGAATCCCCAGAGTGTTTGGCGCGTATCTCCTTTGGCGAATACGCCGACAATCACCATCGCCATACCTACCGCGCCCATGACAAAGGCCGAATAGTGCAGAACGGTCTCGCTCATCAGATGCTCCATGATAATCATCAGCCCGTGCCCCAAAGGCATGGTAAACAATACCATGAGGAAAGAAGCGATGGCTTTCCACCAATAGCGCCGTTTGGCGGCAGGAGGTGTTACATTTGTTGTTTCAGTGGTCGTTACGTTAGTCTTTTCCATATTCCATTAATTTACGTTTGATACGTTTCTTGTAGAATACTATAATAATTGCCGCAGCAACCAGCATGGCGGCGTGCAGCGTAATTGTAAACTCCCAAGTGGGAGCATTGGGGCTGTCCCCGTACTTGTCTGCCATGACGAAGTGGGCGACCGTTATCGCCGTCAGGAAGACGATAACTGTCGGCCATTTCACCCACCGCCGGTTGCAGAAGCGCATAAAGCGCACGAATTGTCCCATCATACTTTCCGTCATTTCAATTCGTCGCAATAGTAACTGATTCTCCCGCCTTCATCACCGATTTCCACGTTGGCATCGTACCAACTGATAATCTGTATCTTGAAGTACCTCTCTCCGTCGGCGGTACGCACCACATACGTGTGGAACGAAGGGGTGTATGTGGGGGGAGGCCCGGAGAAGCTCATGGCCTGCGACAGCAGCGGGTTGGCATTGGTCTCGGTCGTGGCAGGACCGTTGTTGGGGTCGAACCACGGGTTGGCATCGAAGTCCAGATTGTTTTCCACAAGGTAATGGTTCCAGTCGTTCTGCGACATGGTGACGCGCACGTCGTCCGTGTCAACGACCCATTCCAAGTCGGAAGGCAGTTGTGAAACGCTCGTCCAGTCATCGTAACCGCCATAGCCCAAGTCGGCGGCACCGCCCTGACCGATGCCGCTCGTACCCGAATTGGTACGCATGGTATAGCCGCAGAAAGCCAGATCCCAGTCCGTGCGGTTGATTTGTTCGCCTTCCTTGATGTCCTTGTTCACGGTGTAAGTGTTGAATGACTCTCCCGTGCGGAGGTTGAAGTATATCCAGTCGTTCGTCACCCCTGTGGAATAGCCCGACTTGCGGGGCAGCGTCTTGCCCGTAAAGGGCTGTATGTCGTCATAGTCCACGCAGGAGAACATCGTGAGACAGCCCAGCAGGAGGCTTACCGTTTTGAATAATCCCATACGTTTCATTGTCGTATATTTAATCATTTCTTTTTCCTTAAAGAGTTAATCACATCGTCCAGCATAAATTCCAACTGCACCCATCCGCGTGTTCCCGGCGTGGCGGGCACGTTGAACATCGTGATGCCCGAACCGAGGGTTTTCGGCACGTAGTTGAAGATGTTGTCCACACCGAGCGTCAGTTTTACCTTATTGTAGAAGGTCTGCGACACCGACAGGTTGCACAGCACGTATTGCGGCAGGTCGCAACGGAAGTAGGCGTCATAGCTCTTGTTGTCCTCTTCCACGAACACGCGGTCCTGCACGTCGAACTTCTTGCGTCCCATGTACGAGGCGCTGAACACGGCGTTCAACCGGTAGTTCTTCTTCGTGAACTTGTAGTCCAGACTGGCCGTGGCGGCATGGGGAGAGGTGGTGTTCACCTGTATGCCCTCGTTCTTGCTCACGTTCACGAAGCTGTACGTCCCGTTCAGCGTCAGGCAGTCCAGCACGTGCCAGCGCAGCAAGGCTTCCAGCCCCAGAAGGCGTTGCTTGCTCAAATTGGTGTACTCGAAGTTGTACTGCATGTCGTAGATGCGCCATACGCCCTCGATTTTATCACGGAAATAGTTGCCGTAGGCCGTACCGGACAGGAACAGGCGGTCGTTGCTGTACTCGGCTCCCAGCGAGAAATAATTGTTCTTTTCCGGTTGCATGTTCTCGTTTCCGCGGATCATGAACATGCCCAAATGGTCCCAGTTGAAGAAGAGTTCCTTGATACTCGGAGAACGGTATCCCATCGAATAGTTGGCGCGGATGCTCCACCGTTCGTTGGGCGAATACTTGGCGGCAATCTTGGGCATCCCCATGAAACCGAACGCCTTCGAGAAGTTGGTACGCAGTCCGGCAGATACCATCCACTTGGGTTGATGGTCCACTCGTCCTGCAAGAAATACTCCGTTTCTTTCAAGGCGCGGGTTTTCAGATCGTGGTTGGCATTGCCGGAGAAACGGTCGGAGGTCAGTTCGTCCGACGTATGTTCCACACCGAAGATCAGGCTGTGCCCGTCGAAGTAGTTGCTCGTGATGGTCAGGCGCGGCTGCCAGATGCTACTCTCGTAGTCCTTGTTGCGCGTGTCGATGCGCTCGTGCCGCTTGAAGCGGTCGTAAAAGTCGGCATGAAGGCTACCCGTAACGCTGAACCAGTCCTTCACGTGGTAGGTCAGCTTGGCTCCCGCCGTCCAGTCACGCGCCTGGCTGAAAGTCATGTCCTGTATCAGGTCATACGTGTTCATGAAGAAGGTGCTCCCGTAAACCAAGACCGAGAGGTCATCGGTCGGGTCGTAATACAGTTTTTGGGAAACCGTGATATGCTCCTTGCCCTCGATGCCCATCGGCGGACGTGAGGACGAGTTGACCACGGTGATGTCGTGCGGAAGGAAGGGATTGGCCTCTTGCGTGTAGACCTTCTTGTCATTCTCCGCCTGATACATGTAGAACGCATCCGAGGAACTGTACCATGCGTCGGTCTGCGAGGTTACTTTCCCCGCCTTGAATCCGGCAGATACCCAGCCTTGCAGGTTGGGGCGGTCGGCATTCTTCTCGAACATATACAAAAAATCCTTCGGTTGCGGATTCTTGTAATTGCGCTCGTTCATCTGTCCGTAGCGCACACCTGCGTCGATGGAAAGCGGTTTGGTCGTTTTCTTCGTGATAAGGTTGATTACCGCACCGGCGGCACGCGAGCCGTACAGCGTACTGCTGGCTCCTTTTACAATCTCGATACGGTCGATGGCGTGCAGGTTGAAACGCTCGTAGTCGAGATTCCCGGCCATGTCGCCCGTCATGCGCTCGCCGTCCATCAGGAACAGCACGTGGCGGGCGTCGAGCCCCTGCATGGAGATTTCGTTTCCGAAGCCCACCTTCTGGATATTCAGACCGGGAGTTTCCTGCTGCAATGCCTGTTGCAGGTTGCTGTATCCGGCTTCGACCAACTGCTTGCCGCCCAAGACTTGCGTCGTAACGGGCGACATCTTGATGGGTCGCGCTGTACGCGAACCGGTGACGACTACCTCGTTCAGTCCCAAATGATCCTCTTCCAGATAGACGGTCTTCTCGGTTTCGGTCGCTTCTATCTTTCCTGTTGCCGGAACAAAACCGACATAGGATATTTTGTAATAATACGTTTTCTTGGAGGGGATTTTCAGTTCCGCCAGCCCGTCCACATTCGTGACGCTCCCCTGCAGGTTTTGCAACGCTTCGTTATCGGCATAGACCACAGTGGCCGCGATGACCGGCTGTTCCGTCCCTTTCTCCAGAACTTTGAGCTTTACTTTACGTTGTGCCTGGGCATTCATACATGCCAGTAAGACACAAAATAAGATGGCTGTTATTCTTTTCATCTGTCTATCATCAAAACATGTTATTCTACACAAAAAAGAGGGAAAGCCGTGTGTCTTACGGTCTTTCCTTCTTTCCTGCAATCGAAAGGTCAAGCCTTGCCCTGTTCTTTCTTGGCTTCTTCCAAGTCTTTTTCGTACTGGGCAAATTCTTCTTCAAAGCGGTCGATACGGCTCTTGTCGATTTCTTGCAGGAAGGTTTCGGTGCGCACGTTCATCATGTTGTAGTCCACGATGAACTCCACTTGCTTGGTGTCCACGTTCAGGAAACCATCTACACGGGCGCCGCTCCCTTCCTGGTTGTCCGCAGCGTCATCGCCGCTCGTGGTGACATTTCCGTCCGTTCCCACGAACTTCACCCAACCGCTGCCGGGGTATTCATCCTTTTCCCAACTGTTGAGTTGCATAAACTTCGTTGCACAGCGGAAGGTGATGGCGAAGGGCATGGCGCCCACGGTGAAGTCGCTCAGGTCGAGCACCATCGTGCCGTCTTCCCGCCAAGAAAAGTTGAATTTGGTGGGGCAACCGCTTTCCAACAGCGTCTTGTCCACACCGCTCATTGTAGCACGGGTTGAGAGCACGAGGTCTCCTACAAGGATTTCCTTCGCCTTATCAATATATTCCTGTGCAGGTGGCTCATTGGTAAGTGAATCGTCACTTTCACACGAACTTAATCCGATTACTGTTGCCATAAGAAGGCTGAATAAAAAGTATAACTTTTTCATTTTGCTTATATAATTTACTTGTTTTGTAATCCATAATTGTTTCCTGTTCATTACCCTTGCCTGCGTGTATTCCGCAAAGGGTATGTAAAGTCATGGTTTTTACATGATTAAAGGCAGGCTTTTTCCGATGGCAAAGTCTGTCTTTGATGTGTACCGCATGTAGGCTTCAGAAGCGGTTCAGGCGGTTTGGATAATTTTGTTTCCTCGCCGTCGGTTGCATACCGGAAGTGTTTTTAGCGGCATAGCAGCCTTGCTGACAGGATAATGGTGTCTTCCCCATTGGGTGAGGTGAATATATTGTGATAATTTTTTCTTAGTAACACACAAAAAAAGAGCTAAGAGAAAGCCGTTTGACAGCTTTCTCCTTACTCTTTCTGAATTTAATTTCGTTGCTTGACAAAATAATGACGAATTATTTTGTTCCAACAAAGTGTACGGATGCAGGGAAATCTGCACCTAAGAACTTACCGGATACTGCCAGAGTAAACTCGATAGTGTTGCCTGTAACTTTGGCATCAGTCAAAGAATCTAACTTCAATGTTACTAAATCCATGCCTAAAATGGTCAAAGTTCCTGCTTTATCACCTTTGAAAGCTGTAATTTCACCGGTTTCTTCATCTACTTCTACTTCCAACTCGATAGTGATATTCCCCGGCATACTTCCGATCTGCGGAAAATCGCAACTCAAAATACCATTTTCAAGAGTATAAGATGCAGCACGTGCTCATAATCTTCTCCTCTCATTTTGATTTGATCCATTGTACCGTTATAAGTACCTTCGTAATCGCTGATTGCCAATACGGTACTTACACCATCTACATCCATCACTGTGGCAGCGTCAGCAGACTGTGCCATTCCGAAACTTGCTGCAACAAGGGCAGCTCCTAAGAAAAATTTTCGCATCGTTTTTATAATTAAAGTTTAATAAAAAAATAATTACACTTTATTTTTGTTTGTTCAATAAAGTCCTCCAACGGCATCCTTTGTTTTTATCATACGATAAAGAAGAAGTATAACCTAACCTTCTGACCGTATCGTCTGGGTCAATGTCTGTATAATTTGCTTTCAGGAATGCTTGGGTTGATTCTCTATAGAAAGTGTTCTCTGAACAAGCGAAATAAGTACCGGCATATCCATCTTCACTATAGAAAATGGTCAGTTCCGGATAAACCAGATTAAAGTCTTTATTCAAATCACCTATACTGAGTTCTGCTACCATCTTGACATTCGACATGTCAAATGTTTCCAATGCGTCCAAGCATTCAATATCAATTCTGTAGGCTTTCAATTCATTTTTTTCGGGCAATTTGATTTCTTTCAGTATAGGACATCCCAGAACCATCAGACTACTGCCATACGTACCATTGCCTTCCGTTTCTTTATCTCCTTGACCCCAAATAGTGGAATAACTCAAATCTAACTTCTGCAATGCCGGGTTATTTTGGACCCAAGCACTTCGCAAATCTGTAGCATTGGATAAGTCGATATCTTCCACTTCTATATTTTGCAGGATGACTTGGGTTATGAATTTCCCTACTTTTATATTGGGCATAGAAGCTATACTTTCTTCTCCGGCAGAATAAAGGCTGATTTTAGCACCTTCCCAATAAGGATTCTCCACCAGAAACTGAATACCCTCAAAGTTGGTAACATTATCAGCAGGAGCAACAAGCAGTTCCTTTGTTTTCTGGTCGAGTCCCAAATGTTTGCTAAGGTCTATTTGGTCGCCGTTAAACAGATCGGCAAAATTTGTCTGCAAATAAGTGAGCAGGTTTGCGTCGGGCACGTCGCGCAGGGTGGTATAAGTTTGCAGATTGCCGTCGACATCAGTCATCTTCATATCAATGGTGCCGGCGGTGATGGCTTCCTTGTTTTGGCGGTAGAAACGCACGAGATCTTCGATATTCTCTTTAGCGGTTTCCGGAAGGTAAAGTTTGGTAATTTCGTGCAGGTTAGTCACAGTTTCATCACCGTTTTCTTCCACTACGACACTCACAAGATTATCATAGTCGTAGATTTCATTACCCGTCAGGTCTATTCCGGTGATTTGTTCCGGCAATTTGGCAAAGTCGAACGCCGGGCCGTAACCATTGTCCGACAGATCCACATCAGTCAAGTTAGGGAACATGGAAAGTTCTGCCAGTGCGTCTGTGGAAATCTGCGTTCCGGAGAGGTCAAGCGTCGTCGTATTGTTAGCCAAATCATCAAGCAACAGATTGCCGTCCTCGTTGAATGTGTAGCCTCTTTGAACAAGAATGGTTTTCAATTCGGTATTCTGCACGGCACCCGTGCTGTATGAGAGGGTGTTGTCGTCATCGCTGCACGATGCCCCTATCAGCAGCATTGCGAATGCCATCAAACCGACATGCAAATTGTTTCTTTTCATCTTTCTGTGATTTTATTATTTCGTTATTATTATTTCGGGGTGCAAAATTATAACGAGTTTACTCAGAGCACAATACCTAAAAATTGGTATATAATTAGAAGCAAATCACCACTCATTAACTAAAAAAATATAAACTTCGCTCCTGCTTTATAATTGTTTGTTAAAACGGTACTTGAAGGAGAGCATGAACCAACTACCTATCTGCTGCGTGTGTCTCTCCGACAATCCGGAGGAAGAGACGCTGCGGGTAAAGTTCTTTTTCTGGCTAAGGATGTCCGCCCAGTAGAATGACAGTTCCGCCTTCTTCTGTTTGAGGAAACGCCAAGAAAGGGAGGCGTTCCACACTACCTGGTCATCTTCGCCGGGGGTGATGTTCGTCCCGTTGCGGAAAGAATAATCGACATCGCTCCGCAACTGAATGCCGCCGGGCAGGTCGGCGTAGGCGTTCACCCCCAAGCGGTAGTCGCGGGTGTAATCGCCGGTTTCGCGCAAAAGGTTGGTGGAGTGGCGGAAACGCCAGTCACCCGTCAGGTCGAAACCTCCCCATTGGGGCTGGTAGCCAAAACGCAGGTTGGCATTCAGTGTCGTGTTGTGGGTCGTACTGCGCTCCGGCATCTCCTGCTGTCCCTCGTTGATAAGGCTTACGTTCTGGCTGAACGAAGCGCCGGTACGTGCGGTAACGGAAAATCGGCGTTTGATGCGCTTCTGGTATCGCACGGTGGCTCTTGCGTTCCAATTCCCGTTCACATTCACGGGATAGCTTTCTATACCGCCTGTTTGGGTATTGTACGTCACAGCCCGTGTCACACTGTTCACCGTGTTCGCCCAAGTCATGTCTCCGTTCAAACCTATCTTCGTGTCTCGTGCTTCTAAGCGCACCCTTTGGTTGTACGAAGGGCGCAGGCTGGGATTTCCCCGTGTAATGTTCAGCGGATCGCTGTTGTCGGTCAGTGTCAGCAGTTCGGTCAGTCCCGGCTGTTTCGTGTCTCCCTCGTAACTTAGTTGCACCCGTGTTTTCTTTTTGTGCCACAAGACGGTAACAGCCGGGTAGTAGTTCACGGAGGTTCTCAGCGTGTCGGCTTGCATCCGCCCGGTCTTCTGGTCGAGACTCTGCCGTTCGGGAACGACGGACAGGCCAGCGTTGATTTCCCAAGTTCTGTCCGTATAGTTAAGGTGGAGGGCCACTTCATGCGCTGTCGTGTGGCTTCGGCTTCTGTTGCTCAGGCTGTCGGTATAGGCTGCCTCGTAGCCTTCCGGCAGGGTGTACAAGGGTTCATCGTCCGTACCGTCGAAAAAGCGGGACAGGTCGTAGGTATTGCGGTCGTTGTTTTGGTTTTCCCGTCTGAATTTATACGAAAGTTGTGCCCGCAGGCTCTTGTGTAGTGGCTGTGTCAGTATCAGTCCCAAGCTGAATTTGCGGTTTCTGTTTGGGCTGTCATAATATTGATTACGGTAGAGGACGGAATCGTTACCCCACTCATCCTGCAATTGGTAATAGGTGGTGGAGGACACGGAAAACGCCTCGTTCTTTCCTCTCCCTCCGAGTATTGCATGGTTAGCCCCAAACTGCTGCCTTTCTCGTTCAGCCGTCGGGTGAGGTCGGCGTTCAGGAAATACTGCCGGTTGGCGCTTGTTGAACGGGAGTTCATGCGGATGCCATTCACCCGGATATCGTTTTCCGTTTGGCCGTTTTCTTCCCCATTGAACGGTGCTGTGATATCCAATTCTGGATTTTCATTGTAGGTCGCCTGCCGGCTGTCACTCCCGTTTGTCCCTTTCATCGCACTAAAGCTGCCTGAAAGGTTCAGCAAGGTCATCTTATCGATATTCCATTTCATGCTTAGCATGGTGCTTGCCATGCGGTTGGTGTTGTGGCGGTCGCTGGTCGCATAGCGGTAGCGGTTCCCCGTTTTCAGGTATTGCTCGTAGTAAGATGTCCCCTCGTTCCCATTGATAGCATTGCTGTACATGACATTCCCGTTAAGGTGTATCTTCTTTCCGAACTTTTTCAGGAAGTTCACCGCTACATTGTCTTGGCGGTTGTCTTTGTTTGCGGATGTCATGTTGCGGTTGCCGCTTTTGGCGATTACCGACAGGTTTTCCCCGCCGGTTTTGAAGAAATTGCTGATTAGTTCCGCTTCTTTTTTCTTGTTGTTACCCTTGCCTGCGGCTACGGAAGTCATCAGTGTACCGTTGAACTCCTTCTTGGTTTGCAGGTCGAGCACATAGTTTTCTTCCCCTGTTTTTATCCCCATGAATTTCTCCATTTCGCTACGCTTGTCATACACTTTTATCCTGCTTACCAAATCGGCGGGCAGATTTTCCAAAGCCAGCGCATGGTTTCCTGCAAAGAACGCTTCCCCGTTAACATTGATTTCCGCAATGGGAAGCCCATTATAAACCAAGGTTTTGTTTTGCCTGTCATATTCCAAGCCCGGTATCTTTTTTACCAGCTCTTCCAAGTTCGAGCCTTCGGGAATCCGGTAGGCATCGGCATTGATGACGGTAGTGTCGCCCACCAGTTCCACCTCCTTTATGGGAGCCGTGACCACCACTTCGGACAGTTCAAGACCTTCTGTCAAGACAATGTTTCCGACATGGATTTTCGTCTTGCCTGTATTTAATGCACGAAACTCCGGCTTCATACCTATATAAGAAACTTTCAGCAGGTAAGGCGATTCTTTCTTTGCATGGAAGCTAAGACGGAAATTCCCGCCGGCATCACTCATCACCCCTTTTACAAGGGTGGAATCCCCGGCTTCGAGTACCAAGATATTGGTATAGGGCAACACCTCTTGTCCTTCTCCATTGTTGGAAACGACAAGGGTCTTTCCGGTCACATCCACCCTCTGTTGGGCAAATAGAGTTATCGGAAACAGGAACATAAGTATCAGTCCGAGAACAGATATACGCACAATTACCCGTTATTTTTTTATAGTTTTTAAAAGAAATGAAAAACGGGTACAAAATTACAAGCTTTTACCAGCCGTGCCAATACCAAACAATCGGTATATATAATAACTCATTACTTTAACCTTCAACATATAAAAAATGGTCGGAACGATACAGAGTACAAGAAAACCTGCCGTACAACCGGGTCTTTTCCAGAGCATGGCGTCATGTATGAACCGGACATTTGTCGTGCAAATGAAAGCCTTCCAAAGAAACAAACCCCAGTCCACAATAAAAACAAATCCGGCAACCGTTCTTTTATAGAACCGGCTGCCGGACGAGCCAAATTGCGGAAACTGTTACCGTTTCCCTTCCAGAATCAGAATCGGCCGACCCGCAAAGCATTCACGAAAGCGCTGGCCTCTTCTCCCGTATAATGGAGTACGGAAGATGCCGGTTCGTAAGCGTAAGGAACATACTTCAGCAACTGGACGGCAGCGAAGTTACCGTCCTGCGAAACCATGTAGTCCATCCGCACACCGCCGTCCTTCTTCGGCAGTACCTCTGCCTTGCCGTCAAAAGTCTTCTCCTCCAGCAACCGCCCCAATACAGAGAGGTCGCCCGCATCGAAGAAACAAGAACCTTTTTTCACCAAACTGCCGGTCGGAACGTATATCAGACTCCTTTTTCTTATCATCAGGCGAATACCTCCGGCCACCAGAAAGGCGATTCCGCCGACCAGCAGGACAGGACCTGACGCGGAAGAGGAATCTTCCACTTTCGACGAGAAAAACAGAAGGCACAGTCCCACCGCACAAAAAAGGAGGGAAAGAATAAGAGCCGAAATATTGGTAATCTTCTTTATATCGGGATGCGCTGCGGAAAACAGGGTTTCGGCAGCAGAAATGTTTTGATTCATACGGATTGAAAATTTTATTTTTGCTGATTGTTCAATAATAAGATATACTCACGACGAACAGCCACACCCCGCTTTTCAGCCAAGTGTAACCGTCAGTATAAACGATAAAAAAACAAACCGCTAAATCAGAATCCGTCTCATCCCGAAGATATAATGCTCGCAGGCATTATCCCAGTTCGGGCTACGGGAAGAGTCATGCACGAGGGTACAACAATAGGTCAGGTTGTTCATGCGGCAAATGAGATACCGCTGTAAAATTCGGAGAAAATGGGCCGTTTCCACAGATATGTACCGAAGATGCATCCCCTTTACCGATGCGCCGGCACGGCAAGCCACATCGGGGATTTCCCCGATTATGCCTGTTATGTCGCTGTCCTTTTTTTGCCGGATAGAGTCTCTGTCATGGAATTGCTGAAAAGAGGCGTTGTCCGTATTTCGGACACAACATTCCTGCGCAGCCGCCACACCGGCCGCCGGAACATGCAGCGCCCCGGAATTGCATACCAAGGCCAGCAGCACCAACGATAGAACAGCAACGAATCCTTTCATACCTTAATTTTGCCTTGCAAAGGTAAGCATAAAGGCATTTTTTTACCATTCCCGTGAAATGATTAACAAAAATAAACGGAATCATCTGTGTTTTCCACCCGCAGGACTTAATGCGGGGGCCTCTCTGGATTCGGCCAGTGCCGCCACGCACTCTTCGCGTATGGACTTGATGTAATCCAGTACCATTAACGGATCGACACTTTTTCCATCGAGCTTGCAGGAAATATGCAGGTGTTCGCCGGTGCTGCGTCCTGTAGAACCGGTAATACCGACGACATCCCTCGGCCCGATAGCAGCCCCTTTCCGGGTAAGGATACGCGACAGGTGGCAATAGCTGACCGTGTAGTCTCCATGCCGTAAGGTCACATACTTGCCGGAGGATTTGTCCTGCCCGACTTTCACTACCACTCCCGCCATCATGGCCATCACCTCGTCGCCCCGTGCGTGGAGGTCGATTCCGTTGTGAAACTTCTTTTTTCCGGTAAAAGGATCTTTCCGATACCCATAAAGCGAGTTGATTTTCATCCGGTGCAGCGGATAGCTTACGCTAAGGTAACGCTCTATCCATACGTGTTTGCAGGTGTCGGCGGGCAATGCCGGGGCGGCGTCTCCTGCCGACGGTAAGGAGTCTTGGACGGAAAGCATGTTTCCGGGCAAGGTCGCCACATTATCCCTACCGGCAGAAACGACTTCAACCCTGTATCGGGACGGCACGGTCGAGACCGTATTGAATTGTGCTTGAACGGGGCCTGCGATACTTGCAGCACCCGCCATCAAAACCAGTAGTTTCTTTCTCATGCGGCAAATATAACCAGCCCTGCCCAAGATGTCCCGTTTCCACGGCCTTTTTCGACCAAAGTACAACAAAAAAAGCATTCAGAGTATGAATTTATGCGCAAAATCATACTCTGAACATAAAAATAAACTCTCTTAATACACTAATATTATTCTATTATATACAAGGGAATGAAAAGAATCTATCTTTGCAAAGTGTAATTCAAAATACAAAATTAAATATGAATGTAGTACGATTTGAACTAATTGAATTGCCCTATCCGACACTGGCCCGATTCGGGCTTACACAGGAGATGATCGAGGACTTGCCGATGCGTGTCCTCGATGAGATTTGCGACGGCAGACACTCTCCCGTGCTTCCGGTCCGTGTCCGTGACGAGAAGGGAGAACTAATCGAAAGCCGCAGCCGCTTCGCCCTTGTCCGTAGAGATGACGGTCTGTCGGACGTGGTATTTTATCCCGTCCTGGAATCCTCGCCACTGGAACGCTACGACGAGGCGCAACAGAAACAACTGCTCGCAGGCAAGGCGATTCTTGCCGATGTGGAGACGGCAGACGGACGGCACAGCAAGGCATTCGTGCAGATAGACGAGGAAACGAAGCAGGTGATGTATATCCCCACGCCGATTATCGGGCGCAACCTGCAAGTGCTGGCCGACATAATGCACCTCGGTACAATGGAGGTAAACAGTATGCAGAACGGCGAACCGCTGACACTGGTCGTGGACGATGAACCCGTCACGGTGGGCATCGACCTGCATGACAAGACCGGCATCCGCTTCTGTTCGGGCGACAGCCAGAAATGGAAAGAACAGCCCAAACGCGAGTGGGACAAGTACACTTTCGGCGTGTACGGCTGCTGGGTGATGGACGATGACGGCAACCTCGACTATGTTCCCGAAGAGGAATATACCGAAGAACTGTGGAACGAACAGAAGAAAAGCGCCGAGCGTAACCGTGCGGCGGGAGTTCACAAATAATATCTTAACATCCAGCGAATATGGCAGAACACCAATATTATTCCGAAGAGGTACTTATCGAGAAGATGGAGCGCGGCGAATACGGCTGGCTCGACTATGTGAATCATTTCTCGCCCGAATGGCAGGAGGAATATGCCCGCTATTGCAAGGAGCACAGCCTTATGGCGGGCAACGAATCCGCCGCCGAGTTCGTCCACTACAAGGACGAGCAACTGGAGGCGGCGATGGAGAACGGAGATGCATAACGGAAACCCTTTTTAACAACGGATTATGGCGATACGAAAGAATACCAACCCCCGAATGATGGACCTGCAACCCGAAATGCAGGACATATTGAGGCGTAACGGTATGCAGGCCCACGTGGTCAGCGACGGCACGGGCTACCGGCTCGTGGTGCAGGGCCACGATTCGCCGCTGCTGACCTACGACCTTACCGAGCGTCAGATGTTGGCCCTGACGGACTGGGGAACAAACTCGGCCAACAAGAAAGCCTACAACGTGTTCACGAGCATTGTAGGGAAAGACTTTTATATGCCCAAGAACTTCGTCCATGCCCGCAATGCCAACGGCCGTGTCGCTATGGGGCTGCACGGCTACCGTATCGGTATCGGCGAATACGGGCATGTGGGACGGTTGGGTATGCCGCCCCCGTTTCTCGCTGGACGCCACGCCACCAGTGGGGCTTCCATCTGCGGCGGGTCGGCGGCCAACTGTTCTATCCGGGACCGCCCATTGTCCCTGAACGGTGGGACGGACGCATGAAGCCGGGCGAATTGCAGTCGGGCGGCTACGGCTTCTATTACAAATACAAGGCCGGACAACCGGTGCAACCGGCACAACAGGCCGACGTCCTGCAAAACCTGCAGACGGTCATCACGCCGCTGGTCAGCCGTCCGCGCAGCACGGAACCGGCCCGTACCTACAAGGAACTGATAAGCTCTCCTGTCTATTTTTCCAACGAGAAATGGCAGGAATGTCTTGCCTCCCACGGCCTTATCGTCGATAAGGAGGCACGGACACTGACCGTACAGTCCGAAAAGGTGACCGCCGATCTGGTCTATGACCTGACGGAAGAAGAAACGGCCGTCCTGACCTCCAACTCCATCGAGGAACAACCGGTCGAGAAGCGGCTGGAAGTCCTGAACGGGGTTATCGGGGCGGATTTTGCCGACAAGGTAACGATGGCGGACCTCGACAGCAAACAACGTATCGCCCTTGGTCTGCACCCCGAAGTACAGGAGGAACTGACGCAGCGTCAGCAACAGGAGCAGGAAATCCTCTCCCCACTGGAAAACCAGCTCCGGCAGGAGATGCCGTATGGTGCGGCTGCTTCCGTCGATGGACGGGATATTTCCGTCCTTGACGAGCGCAAGGGCTGGTACCGAGAAGAACGGCACGGCAGGGAGGTCGAGGTCGGCGAGATAGCCGTACACCCGTCCCCCATAGAGGGCAAGTACAAGATGACGGCCGTCATCGACGGGCAGGTCATCAGCCACGAGATCAGCCAGAAGGATTACGACAAATTCCTTGCGGTCGATGACTACCACCGCATGAAAATCTTTTCGAAAATATTCAGCGAGGTGGACATGAAGATGCGGCCGGAAGCACAGCGCAGTCTCGGCGTGAAGATTTTCGCCGCCCTTGCGGCAGGAACGGTCGTCACGGCGGGTGTCGTCCACGGCCTGCGGCATCATCATCACGGTCCGGAGTTCTACGGTGAGCGTTTCGGAGGCGAGCCGCGTCCGTATTTCAAGCCCGGTGTCGATACGCCGAGGGACGTGGCTATACGCAATTTCGAGGCACAGATGAATCAGGATATTAACGATATGAGAAGAGGGAGATAAAGACAATTATGAGAGAAGGAGACCTTACCTACGACGACTTCCTGCAAAGGCTGAACATTCAGGACGTGCTGATTGACGCGGGCTACCACCTGAACCGGCGCGACGGCCTGCGCTATCCCTCGTATGTCCGTCTGGACAGCGAGGGACGGCGTATCCGTGGCGACAAGTTCATCGTGACGCAACAGGGAAAGTGCTGCTTCCAAGCACAGCAGCAGAAAGTCTATAACATCATCTCGTTCATCAAGGCGCACCCGCAGTTTTTCGCTGAATACCGTGCGGGCATGTCTCCCGACCGACTGGTGAACCTCGTGTGCAACCGGCTGCTGAACCATCCCATCGAGGACCGGACAACGCGGATTATACAGCCCAAGCGGGACATCCGCCCGTTCGACATCGCGAACTACGACCTGTACAAGTTCAACCCGCAGGACCGGGAGACACAGAAGAAGTTCTATCCTTATTTCAAGAGCCGGGGTATCGACCTCTACACCCAGTACGCCTTCCACCGCCACTTCTGTCTGGCGACGAAACACCGTGAGGACGGTGCGGCATACACCAATCTCGCTTTTCCGCTGACCTTGCCCAAAGGCGACGGCACGGTCGTGGGCTTCGAGGAACGGGGACGTGCAAGAATGGACGGAAGCGGCAGCTACAAAGGCAAGGCCGAGGGCAGCAATTCGAGCGAGGGGCTGTGGATTGCCAGCCTGCCCAAACCCCACTTGCGGAAGCTAAGCGTATCTATTGGTTCGAGAGTGCCTACGACGCGATGGCTTATTACCAGCTTAACCAGAAATGGGACAAGGAACTGCGAAAGGGAGTGTTCGTTTCTACCGGCGGGGCACCGAGCCAACAGCAGTTCAAAGCCATGATAAAGGCCACTCCACGCGCTTACCACCATCTCTGCTTCGACCAGGACCGTGCCGGACAGATCTTCGCCATCAACTTCGCGCTCACCCAGGCGGGCAAGACATTCACCAGCAACGTGACGAAAGACGACAAACTGCTGGTCCGTATCAGTGGCGAGGAGAACCAGAACTACGAAATAAAACTCGAACCCTTCGACTTTCACAGGATAATCGGCACGCTTTTACGTCCCAAAGAAATCTATCGGGAAGATGGTACGCTCGACTATCGGACAATCGGCGACGGATATTTGCAGGAGATGAGCATGGTGTGCCAAGACGAGTACGAGATAGCCCTTGCCGAGGGTTCGGCCAGTGAGGAAACACTGGAGGGCATGAGACAAAATATCATGGCCATAGAGGATGCGATCCGTAATCTTCCCGCTCCCGGCGAGGACAGCACCGACCTTATTGTGTACGAGCCCGCTGAAAAAGGCTATAAGGACTGGAACGAACAGCTCTTGGCAAAGATCAGGCTGCAAGAATCAGTCACGAAGAGCCGGCCAGAAGAGAAGAACCCGAACAGGAACGGCAAGCACGTTTCCACCGATGACAACGCAGTACCCCCTACATGAAACAACAAAAGAAAAGAGAAGACAATGAATGACAAGAAATTGACACATAATGATTTTTTGCAAAGACTCGATATCCGGGATGTACTGCTTGATGCCGGGTATCGCCAGAACCGACGCTTCGGACTACGCCTCTCCTCGTTTATCCGCACGGACAGTGAGGAAAAGCGTATCCGGGGTGACAAGTTCGTCATAACGCAACAGGGAAAATGCTGTTGCCAACCACCCCGGCAGAAGGAATACAACGTCGTTTCGTTCATCAAGGAGCACCCGGCGTTATTCGCGGAATATTATGAGGGAATAGACCTGAACCGGCTGGTAAACCTCGTGTGCAGCCGCCTGCTGAACATCCCCTTCGAAGAATACGAGGTGCAAACCGTACCGGTCAAGCAAGACCTACGACCATTCGATATAACAGACTACGACCTGCACAGATTCAACCCTCAAGACCATGAGATGCAGGAGATATTCTATCCCTATTTCAAGAACCGGGGTATCGACCTCAGCACGCAGAATGCTTTCCACCGTCATTTCTGCCTGGCAACAAAACACGGCGCAGACGGTGCGGCATACACCTGTCTCGCTTTTCCACTGACCTTGCCCAAAGAGGGCGGTACGGTCGTGGGTTTCGAGGAACGGGAACGTATGAGAATGGACGGATGCGATAGCTATAAAGGCAAGAGCGAGGAAAGCAATGAGAGCGAAGGGTTGTGGATTGCAAGTCCTGCCGGAACACCTCTTGCCGAGGCCAAACATATCTACTGGTTCGGGAGTACCTATGACGCGATGGCCTATTACCAACTCCATCAGGCGAAGAACAAGGATTTGAGAAAGGCGGTCTTTATCTCAACGGGCGGCAAGCCTATCGGGAAACAGATGAGAGAGATACTTGATCTTACCATCCCTGCCCGGCAACATATCTGTTTCGATAATACCCGGAAAGGGTCGAATCTCACATGGGATTTGCAAAAGGAGATATGCCGCTCAGTACGTTTTGCCATAGAGGAAACGCCGGAGAGGAAACCCTATCTCGATTCCATACCGGACGGCGGGGATTTGACAGACGGAGAATTTTACCTATTGCCCAAGGGTGGTTTGCAAGAAATCTGCATACGGTTCGACGCCGAATCGGAAGAAGCGGAGTCGATGCGTTCGAGCGGGTTGTGTGCCCCGGAAGACGTGCAGGACCAGATAGATACCACGAACAAGTGCTACCGGGAATATCGAGAGAAACTACGGGAGTTCCTTGGTATTGACAGGGAGCATGATGTCTCCATTACCTGGGAAAGTCCGGATTATCGCCATACGAGCTGGAACGAACAGCTTTTGGCTGAACAGAAACGTGAAGAGACTGTCGGGCAGGAGTCGGAAAAAGAAGAAAACGCCGGGCAGGAACGACAGATACACTTTCGCCGATGACCATGCCATATACCATACAAGATGTCCGGAACATTATCCTGCGCCCGCACGCCGGGCAATTCGTCATCGACGAACTGCCATTGATATTCATGTGCATGGCGGGACTGGTGTACGGCGGCATGGAAGGTATGCCGCTTGGCGGTATGGCGACGGTCATTGCCTTGTTTCTGTTCCTCGTGCTGCTGTATCGTTTCATTTGCCTGCGCCGGATATGTTACCGGGTCGGCAACGAACAGCTTGTCTGCGAGCGGGGACTTTTCTGCCGCAGGGTGGACTACATGGAACTGTACCGTATCGTGGACTTTCAGGAACACCAGAGCCTCCTGCAACAGCTTTGCGGTCTGAAAACGGTCGTTATCCTTTCGACGGACCGGAACAGCCCGAAGCTCGACCTTATCGGTATCCGGCGCGGAAACGACATCGTGGCGATTATCCGTGAACGTGTGGAAATCAATAAACGAAAAAAGGGAATCTATGAGATTACGAATCATTAGCATATGGGTGGTCTTTGTGCTTGCCGGTCTGCTTCCGCAATTGGCCAAGGCGCAGGTTGCCGCTTCGAACCCGTTGGAATGGGCAGCCTTGGCCGAGGGAAACGAACTGATAAACGGCCAGATAGACAAACAAATCAAGGGGCAGACACAGACCGCCCTGATGCAGAACAGTATCGCAGCGGAGTTCAACCGCATACATGAGTGGGAAAAGCAGTACAACAGTTACCTCAAGACGGCGAACGGTTATGCTTCGTCGCTGAAAGCCTGTACCCACCTCTATAACGACGGCGTGCGGATTTTCCTCACGCTGGGAAAACTGGGCAAAGCCATCGGGGACAACCCGCAGGGCATCGTCGCCAGCATGAACATGAACAACCTCTATATCGAGACGGCGACGGAGCTGGTTTCCGTGTTCACGTTGCTGAACGACGCCGTGGCCAAAGGCGGCACGGAAAACATGCTCACGGGGGCGGAACGGAGCAAAACCCTGTGGGCTTTGAACGACCAGCTCGCGGCATTCAGCCGGAAACTGCATCTGCTCTATTTGAGCCTGCGCTATTATACCCTGAACGACGTGTGGAACAACATAACGGCGGGTATGATAGACCGCAGCAACGGCGAGGTGGCCCGTCTGGCCATGTCCCGCTGGCGCAGGGCGGCAGCCATCGCCCGTTGAAAAAAGGATAATAAAAAACGAAGAACGATGAAGCGGATAATCTCGATATGGATTCTGTTGCTGTGCGCCGGTATCTCGAAGGTACAGGCGCAGAACGATGCGACCCTTGCGGGAATGATTCTGGTTTATACCAACAAGGCCGAGAAGGAACTGAAAAACCAAGAGAAGGTCATGCTGATGCAAACTACAGGGCATGTGTGGACGAAGGAAGAAGTGGAAGGCACGACGGACTTGCAACGGGAGTTCAACAATTACCTGAACTCGTTCCGCTCGATTGTCTGCTATGCGGCTCAGATTTACGGTTTTTACCATGAAATATCGCAGCTTACAGACAACATGGGCGACTTCACCAAACAATTGAGCAGACATTCGACGGGTGCATTGGCCGTCGCCCTCTCCACGCGGCGCAACCAGATTTACCGGGAGATGATATTGAACAGCGTGGAAATCGTGAACGATATACGCACGGCCTGCCTCTCGGACAACAAGATGACGGAAAGGGAACGTATGGAGATCGTGTTCGGCATACGTCCGAAACTCCGGTCGATGAACCGGACGCTGCAGCGACTGACCAAGGCAGTGAAATACACCACGATGGGCGACATCTGGCGGGAAATCGACGAGGGCGCACGCCCTGTCGCGGACAAGTACGACATCGTGAAAGCCGCCCAAAGACGCTGGCGGCAAATTGGAAGAAATGTAAGACCCTAAAAAAAAGAATAAAAATATGGGAGCTTGGGATACGATATTGAAATACGGCGGAAAGGCCATGAAAGGCATGGGCAAGGCCGCCAATGCGACGGGGAAAAGTGCCGGTCATGCGGTACTGCATCCCTCGCAGACCCTTCGGGGAGCCGGGCAGGCGGTCAAAACGGCTACCGCCGGAGCTGCCGTCGGTTATGTGGGTTGGGAAAAACTGACCACCGACAAAAGTGTCGCACGGATCGTCAGTGAGGCCGTAGTCGGCAAATCCGCACGGATGCCCTTGCAGGTACGACCGAAGACATGAAGGAACTGAAAGACAAAGCCGGAGAGACGGTCTCTGCCATAGGTGAGGCTGTGGGAGGCGCGGACTCGAAACTGAACGGGGTATCGAACTTCCTGCGGGAAGCCTCCGGCGGTGGGTTGTTCAACATGCTCAGCGGCTTTTTGCGAAACCTCGGAGGGGGCAATGTGTCGGGATTGAACATTGCAGGACTTATCGCAGCAGCGTACCTCGTGTTCGGACGTTTCGGCTGGCTGGGTAAAATCGCCGGTCTGTTTCTGGGCATGATGCTTATCGGCAACAATGCGGGCGTTGTCCGCACGGTTCCCTCGGAAACGGTATCGAGGACACAGACGCCGACACTCTCTCCGGAGGAACAAACGCAAAGCGGAGGAATGAGAAGATAGAAACACGAAAATATATATCACAATGAAATATACGGAAGAAATGATTCTGCACTCCGACAGCGGCTATTGTATGCCGTTCGAGGAGCCGCAGGGGAAAGATGTGGAGATGTCGCTCGGCTACGGCGAACAGGTACACCCGGCAACGGGAGAAAAGTTCTTTCATCACGGAATAGACTTCAACGTGAGGTGTTACATGCTGTCAGCCGTGGCCAGCGGCATCGTGTCAGGTGTGGGCAACGACCCGGTACATGGCATTTGCCAGACGGTCCGTTACGGCGGGTACGAGGTGACATACGGTCATCTGTCGAATGTATTCGCCCAATTCGGACAGCGGGTGAAAGCCGGACAAACGGTGGCTTTGAGCGGCGAACTGCTGCATATAGAAGTCAAATTCAAGGGCGAGGAACTGAACCCAATAGAGTTCCTGACCATGTTGTACGGCAACATCAAGGCTTTGCAGGAAGCCGACGGCAATGGTGCGGCGTCTTTTTACGATGCGGAAACAAGAGTAAAAAACGACTACGAGAAGGATCAAAGGGAAATAGAAGAGCTGATGCTCCGCTTTCTGCCACTTTACATGGAGGATTTACAGCGGGGAGCGTACACGGTGCCCGCACATACGGAGCAGTCGCTGCGCCACATCTTTACAATGGGAGCTGCGAAGGAGTATTTCTATGAGAAGATGCCGAGCATGTACAACCCGCTGGGACTGGGGCGCAAAGCCATGCCGCTGGCCTGCAAGGTACAGAACCTGCTGATAGCGGATTTCCTGAACTACCTTGCCCTGCGGCATGATGTGTACCTTTCCGCAACAGGCGGCGAGGTAAAAAAAAACTTCATGACGAAGCCGTAGCGGGCAGCGGACTCATTGATCCGTTGGCGGAACTGGACATCGACATCCAGAGCTTCGACATACCGAGAATCGTCTCCGTCTATCCCGACCGTGCCGGAGTCCGCTGGTGGACGAAGGCATGGTTCAACAACCGGGAGGAAGGGGAAGCCTCGGTAGAAATCGAGCGGGAACAGGCGATACGTTTCATTCACGACAATATCGAAAAGGACACGTGGCTCGAAGAGTTTTTCCCCAAGCAAATGGAGGTGTACCATAACGCTATCGAGCAGACGAAGGAACAACTGTTGAAACAAATAAACATGATATAGAAAGACATTGATTATATGGACGGAATCAAACATAGCAGAAGGTTTGCGGAGTTGGAGGCCCTGATGAGCAGTTATTTCCGCCATCATCTTGTCCCCGTCATGACGCAGACGCAATCCTACCTGACCGAAAAACAGGGCGAGGAAATGAAAGCGTATTCGACCTCCCTGGGCGGCATACTCGGCATGATGGCGTCAGCGGGGCAACCGCTCGCCGACCCGTACCAGACTCTCAAGGTTACGGGAGAGTGGAACTCCAAGACGACCGAGGACTACATCGGGATGTGCAAGGACAGGATTCTCTCGTCGGAGGAGATGCAGCACGACCTCGCCTACATGGCCGGACAGTGGCGCGATGTCGTTGTGAAGGAAGTCGGACGCGAGCGTTACGATAAACTGTCGCAGGAATTGGGCTGCGACCTCGCCTATGCCTTCGTGGACTATCGTGTAGAGCAACTGATGATAGACCAACTGGTCAAGGAACGTATGCCCAAATCCTCGGCGGACTACATCATCCGTAAGGCGGCAGAATCGAGCCTGCTGGGATTGCCACAGGCTTTGGGGCGCTCGCCGCTGGCCGAAGAGATAGAAAAACGCGGAGAGGTTGCCTACCGGCCGAGCAAGTTGGAGAAAGGTGCGGGCTGGGTGTTGGGGGCTTCGGCCGATACGGTCATGTTGGGCGGTACGGGTTCGTGGACGGCCGTTGCACGGTTCATCGGTGCGGATACGGCAATCTCAGCCGTTGCCGACCATTTCGGGAAGGAGGAAACGCAGCCGCTCTCTGCAGAGGAGTGTATCAGCAAGGGCGTGTTCGGCAGCGACAGCAACGTGTTCGACAGCTTCCGCAAAGAGGCGGCAAGCATACCGGGCAAAGAAAACACGGCTCTTGCCGCAGCCAACGGAAAGTTGCAAAAGAAGATACCGATTGTAACATTCGATTTTATGGACTGGTGGAAAACAGACAATAGAAATATGCCGTGGCGGGAAGAAACCGCCGAGGAGGAACGGAAACGGGTGGAACGGTATAAAGACGTGCCGATGGTTGTCGCTCCCGGACAAGAGGAAGCCTACCTGCAAGATATGGAAAGACGGAAAGCCGAAACGGAGGAACAGACGGAATCGAAACCCAAACAAAGGGAAAAAGAGGAAAAGGAAGTGTCGACTTCCGCCGTCTCTGCGGGGGAAGGGATGCGGCAGGAACAGGCAGGTCAGGGAACACAGACCATACAGACCAACGAGAACGGCTGGGACGAGCTGGTCCGCTCGCTCGGACTGGACGGCATAGGCGATGTCGCGGGTAATCTGGGCTATATACTGGCCATGCTGCCCGACATCCTGCTGGGCGTGTTTACAGGTAGGACACAATCGCTGGGCCTGAAAGACAACCTGCTGCCGATAGCGAGTATAGTGGCAGGTATGTTCGTCAAGAATCCGATGTTGAAGATGCTGCTTATCGGCTTGGGTGGCGCGAACCTGCTGAACAAGGCGGGACACGAGGTGCTGGGAAAAGAACGGACGGAGGGAAACAGAAATGCAGCCACGACCGGTAGAGAGGTACAGTACAGACGCTATCCCGACGAGCCGCTGAATCCGCGTATCGTGAACCCGGCACTACAAGGCTGCACGCTGGTTGCCACGATAGACCGTGTGCCCTGTACGGTGCAGCTCACCCCCGCTATGGCCGACGCTTACCGTGCAGGAGCCTTGCCGCTGAACACGCTGGCCAATGCCGTGCTCGCCCAAAGCGACAAGCTCCGCCAGATGGCTTCGCAGAACTATGACAACGGACAGCAGGAAACCATCGTGCGGACACGGGGCATTCAATAATCCTGTAACCGATAAAAATATGGGAATATGAAAGAAAAATCGCAAATAGAAAAGAATGCCGAGGAGCGTCAGATAGAGCTGCTCTCCACGGCTTTGAACGAAGCGTCGAATGCCGGGGGACACTGGCTCAACGCTACGGGCAAGGGCTTTCCGAAATTTTATCCGAAAGGTGTTGCCGTCAGCCCGTTCAACGGCCTGTTCATGGCCTTGCATTCGGACCGGAACGGGTGCAAGACCAACCTGTTCACCCTTTACAGCGATGCCAAGGCACGCGGCACATCGGTACGCGAGCACGAGCAAGGCGTTCCGTTCCTGTTCTACAACTGGAACAAGTACGTCCACCGCAACAATCCGGAGGACATCATCAGCCGGGACGCTTATCTGAAACTGGACGAGGAGGTGCAGAAACAGTACAAGGGCATACATAACAGGGAGATCCGCACACTTTTCAACATCGACCAGACGACACTGCCCTACGTGGATAAGGAGACTTACGATGCGGTATTGCAGAAAGACGGTAGTGCCGTGGAGCGTGGCTACTCCGAAACCGATGAACGGAGACTGCATATCCGCTTCAACGACTTCCTGCTGAAAATGCGGGACAATCTCGTGCCCGTGCGTTCGGACGGCAGCGGAATGCCCCATTACGAGACGGACCGCGATGCGGTCTATATGCCGCGCCAACGGAACTTCGAGCATTATAACGACTACGTTCAGGAAGCCTTGCGGCAAATCGTGAGCGCCACGGGGCACCAACAACGGCTGGCCCGTGAAGGCATGGTGATGAAAAACGGCATGGGCCTCGGAAGATGCCCTCAAACAGGAACGGCTGATCGTGGAGGTGGCTTCGGGCAGTCAAAATGCTGGAACTGGGACTGCCTGCCCGTCTGTCCGACAAAAGCCTTGAATTGGTAGACTACTGGAACCGGGAACTTAAAGAGAACCCCAACCTGATGGATGCCCTCGAAAGCGACGTGAACAACGCCCTCGAAGTAATCCACAAGGCGGAACGGGGCGAGAAAATCGAATATGCCACGATGCGTAACCGCCGGCAGACTTCGGATATGCAGGAGCAGTTACCCAAGCATTTCTACGTGGCCGATGAAATCCGGAAACACCCGAACAAGGAGGACAAGACCATTGTCATCGTCATCGATCCGTCCTCGAAATCGGCGGATGTGATACTCCCTGCCGGTGCGTCGCCGGAGGTGGACAACGAAGTGCCGGGCATGAACAAGGCCCGTATCGGCAGGGCTTTGCGAAGGGAAGGTATTGAAAACGTGCGTTTCTTCAATCCCGACGGCGCATGGGGGTACAGGCCCGATGATGCCTATTTCGCCAAGAAACAGGTATCACTGGCCCGACTGAAGAACTGGGCACTGGAGATGCTTTCCACACTGGACGTGACGCCTGCGGTCAAACGGGCGGACGAAATCGGTTTCGACCAGATACAGATGATCCAGGACGACAAGAACCGCTGGGCGCTGTATCTGAAGCCCGAACATCAGAACGGGTACAGTATCTATCCAGACAAGGAGGACGTGAACCGTTTTTTCTCCACGCTCAAACAGGCGATGGACAACATCGACAAGGTACGCATGGAACTGGCGCACAAGTATTATGTACTGGCGGAAACACAGCCAGACCTGAAAGTGGACCTGTTCAGCAGCGGGGCGCAGGACATCGACCTGAACCGGATTCAGCGTGTGTCCGTATTCAAGACCAAACAAGAAGGAACTCTGTGCGTGGCGACCATCGACGGGAAGAAACTGCAGCCCCGGAGCGTCACGCGGCAACAGTGGCAGCGCATGTGGCTGGCCGAGGACCGTGCAGAATATAAACGCCATCTGGCGGCCACGCTTTTTGCCGATGTGCTGCGTAAAGGACAGACGCAGGAAGAGACTGCCGGAAAGAAACAAGGAGAAGAGGATACCCTACAGCAGGATAAGGACAAGCACCCCAAGCAAGCCAATGAGGAATCCCCCAAAACTGCTTCATCCTTGAAAGAGTTGCCCATAAAAGATATACCGGAACAACTGTATGACAAATACAAGAAAATCAAAGAGGAACAACCGGAAGCGGTCGTCCTTTTCAAACATGAGAACAAGTATTACGCTTCCATGTATGATGCGGAGACCATAGCGAACGAGCTGGACATGCCTCCGGCCAAAGAACGCATTCCGTATGATGCGGACAAAATCATATTGGTATTTGAACACAGCAATGAGGAAACAAGGCAGCAAATCCATGCGCTGCGGGCATACGTGATGGATTGTGACGGTATGTCCAAGGCGCAGCAAAACGAGCCTGCAGAGGCAACTGACGAACAGAACGAGAACGAACAACGTCCAACCATGAGGAGGTAAAGATATGGCAAACAAGAATCAAGAATATACGGAACAATACGCAGATTATGCGATGGCACAGATGCGGAGGTACGGCATTCCGGCCTCCGTGACGCTGGCACAGGGCATACTGGAAAGTTCCAACGGGCAGAGCCGTTTGGCCGTGAATGAGAACAACCATTTCGGCATCAAGCCACGCCCGAATGGATTGCCGAAGGTGGCCGGTACGGTCTGTATTCCGATGACAAGCCGAACGAGAAGTTTTGCAGCTACGACAGCGTGGGCGATTCGTATGAGCACCACTCACGCTTCCTGAAAGAGAACAGCCGCTATGCCCGCTGTTTCTCGCTCTCGCCCGATGACTACAAGGGCTGGACACAGGGCCTCGAAAAGGCGGGCTATGCCACGGGCGGGCATTATGCCGACAGCCTGCAACGTATCATCGAACAGAACGGGCTGCAAAAGTACGACCGGCAGGTCATGCAGGAAATGGAGACGCAGGGAAAGCGGTTCGGCGTGGAAGAGAACCCGCTCCGTGAGGTCGGAAATACAGTGGACTATTCGTTTCCGGTGGAGCGGAAAGAGTTTCTTTTCGTCACCTCGCCATTCGGTATGCGGCAAGATCCGGCAGACGGCAAGGAACGTATGCACACGGGTATCGACATCCGGTGCGACGGCGATACGGTCCTGGCCACGGAAAAAGACGGCAAGGTCGTCGCTGTCAAAGACAAAGGCCATGCACCCGGTAACAAATCGCTGACCGTGGAATACACCCGTCCGGACGGCAGCAAGGTACAGTGTACCTACATGCACCTCGGCGAAGTTTCCGTAAAGGCAGGCGATACGGTACAGGCAGGCCAGAAGCTCGGCCGTTCCGGTAACACGGGGACACGGACGACCGGGGAGCACCTGCACTTCGGTGTCCGGCAGATTTATGCGGACGGCACGCAGCGGGACGTCGATCCGGCAGCGTATCTGGCTGAAATCGCACAAAAGGGCCACATCAAACAGCAGGTACTACATAACGGCAACGACCTGCTCGCCCGATATAAGGGAACAGAAGAGAATGCCACCGGCAAAAGCCTTTCGCCCGATGCGTGGATGAAAAAACTGCTCTCCTCGGAGGATAGCGGCGTGGGATTGTCGGGGTGCAGTGATCCTGTCGTGGAAATGGCCATGACCGCCTTTACCTCCCTGATGTTACTGGCGACGCAAATCGACAGCAAGAACAAGGAGGAACAAAAGGCAGCCATTTCCGAGGCGATGGACAGCCGGCGTATCGACCTCAAGCGTTGCTGCCGGGCATGAAAACCTGTGACCTCACAGTCGGGGAAAACGGGCGAGCTGTCCTGCAGGCGGACAACGGCAGCGTTCAGGTATCACGGGAACTGGCCTCTGCCGAGTTAAGCCGCCTGTCGGTGACGCTGAACGACAGTTCTCTTTCGGAGGAAGCCAAACGGCTGCGTGTGACCGGCGTGCTGAACACGGTCATCCTCTCGGAGGCGGCGTCGCAGAACTTTGAACGGGGAATGTCCGAACAACGGGCACAATCGGAAAACCTGAAAAGATAATCCCAAAAAGTCATGATAAAACGCGTGATGATACGACTTTGCGGGTACTTGTCCGGGGTGTCCGTCTGCGCCCTGCATATCCTGTTCTGTTCCCGGCTATTCGGTTGGGTAGCAACACTCGTTATCGTGGGCGTCCAACTGGGTATTGCCGGCTGGATTGTCTACATGAGAATACGTGCTCCCGATTAGGAAACGCTTTCAACCTGTTCAACTTCAAGACACCCCGCTTTGTCCGGTGGACTATGTATCACTAAAAGACAAAATAAAATGATTAAATGCAATATTACGGCGTGCGGCACCATCGGCCGCGACGCTTCGATGCGCACGACCAAAGAAGAGAAAACATTCCTGACCTTTCCGCTCCGCGTCGTGCTCCAAGGCAAGGACGGTCGGAACGAAACGGTCGAGATCAGTGTCAGCAAGGAGGGCGGTCAGAAGAAGGTATCCGGCTATCGAAACGGATTGCGTGTCGAGGTTGCGGGGACGCTGTTCCTGAAACGCCGGGGCGAAAAGCTCTATTTCAACCTCTTTGCCGACCGTATCGGCCCGGCGGCGGACATCGCGGATTCCATCAAGGGCGAACTGTCGTTCCGGGGCAAGGTGGGCAAGAACATCGAGGAACGGAAGGACAAAAAGGATAAGTCCTACACGATGTTCTCTGCATTCAGCACCGAAAAGGTCGATGAGAATTTCGAGTACCAATGGGTGCGTTTCTTCTGCTTCGACAGGCAACGTGAAGAGTGGCTGCAACCGGGCGTCAAGGTAGAAGCCAAGGGCGAAATGACGGTCTCGGTACATAACGGGAAGCCGGACATCTCCTGCCGGGTGGAAGAACTGGCGCAATATATTCCCGAATCGGATAACTTCAATCAGTAGCAGTCATGGCCGGTTATAGAAAGCGAAATACGGAGGGGCCGAGCAGCGAGGACAAGGCGCTGGACCTCTTTGCCGAGATGATGATCGAGAAAATCGAAAGCATCCACAAGGACTGGCATAAGCCGTGGTTTACCGAGGGGGCACTGCAATGGCCGCGTAACCTTTCCGGGCGGGAGTACAACGGTATGAACGCCCTTATGTTACTGTTGCATTGTGAGAATGAGGGGTACAAGATTCCGCGCTTCTGCACCTTTGACTGCGTGCAGCGGCTCAACAAGCCCGGCAAGGACGGGCAGGAATTACCCCGTGTATCTGTACTGCGCGGCGAGAAATCGTTTCCCGTCATGCTGACCACATTCACCTGCATACATAAGGAAACAAAGGAGAAAATCAAGTACGACGACTACAAGAAACTCTCCGACGAAGAGAAGGCGCAATACAATGTCTATCCGAAAATGCAGGTGTTCCGGGTGTTCAATGTCGCCCAGACCAACCTGCAGGAGGCTCGACCGGAGTTATGGGAGCAGTTGGAAAGAGAGAACGGGAAAAGGGTCGAAAACGGCGAACATTTCAGTTTTGGGCCTGTCGATGCGATGATAAAGGACAACCTTTGGATTTGTCCCATCAAACCGACGCACCAAAACGAAGCATACTACTCAATCACAAAGAACGAGATTGTCGTACCCGAAAAGGAGCAGTTCAGAGACGGGGAATCTTTCTACGGAACGCTGTTCCATGAGATGGTCCATTCCACGGGTGCCGAAGGTGTGCTTGACCGACTCCAACCTACCTCTTTCGGTTCGAAAGAGTATGCCCGCGAGGAACTGGTGGCCGAACTGGGCAGCGCGTTGGTCGCACAACGCTACGGCATGACCAAGCATATAAAGGAAGACAGTTGCGCATACCTCAAAGGGTGGCTCGATGAGTTGAAAGAATCCCCACAGTTTATCAAGACAACGCTTCTGGACGTGAAAAGAGCTTCGTCAATCGTTACTCAAAAGGTGGATAAGATTGCGCAGGAGTTGGAACAAAATGTTACCGAAGAGCAAGAGGACAAACGCTCTGCCAAGGAACGTATTTTTTATGCTTCGGTGGCCTATCTCCAAACCGCTGACGACACGAAGCAACTGGACGAATTGAAGGACAAAGGCGACTACAAGGGTCTGCTTGCGCTCGCCAAGGAGTATTACGACGGCAACGGCATGGACGAGCAGCATACATACGCTTCTCCCCTCCAGAACCGGGGCGATGACCTGCTGATTGAAGATAAGGACTTTGCCGTGGTGTACAACGGAAGTGTCGGAGGCACATACGACATCATGCTGAAATACACGGAACAGGAGGTGCGGGACCATATCACACGTTACGGCACAGACCGTGCCAGCGATGATGTGAAAGAGGTGGCCAAAGATATGGCGGCGGAACAGTTTGCTGAACTGACACATCAGAGAATGCCGGTATTCGAAATGCCAAACGGAGATATTCTGTATGCAAGGTACAACAGGGACAAGGATACGCTGGACGTGGGTACGGCCACCAATGCAGGGATGGCCGTACAACATCATTACCCTTATGACCACAACATGACGCTGGAGGCCAACCTGCAAGCCGTGAACGAGAAGCTGAACGAGCTTGAAGAATACAGGGAGGAGCTACAAGAGGCGGAATATGGCGGCGGTCTGCGTCGGTAACGGCAGCGTAATATGAAGAATGTGGAGCGATTTCATACTGAAGGCGCTCCACATCCTTATAGTCCCTACCGGTTTTCATTCCGCTACAGACTATATGTTATCATTACGACAGCAGTTTGTCAATCATTGACTGTAACTGCAGCATATCGCAATATTGATTGTTTCCGCCGGTATAATCCTTTGCGTGCCGGGCAGTCCGTATCATGAACGAACCGAGTTCTATCTTTATCCCATCATCCATCCGCACATCCGCAGAATGGTTTATGTATACAAACTTACCATTACGTTCAATAAAGCAACTTGTATAATAATGCCCCTTATTCTCGGATACGACCGCCGCATCCACGGCTTCTGCATATTTGGATATTTCACGTAGCAATGCCGTTTGGAAATTACTGTATTCCTTTGAAACATAAGTTTCTGCGTCTGCAAGGACAGAAGATTGCCATTGGGTATAAAAAGTCTGTGTCATATTCTTTCAATTCTAATTCTGTAAATAAATTAGGCACATAGCAATAAAAGTATTGAATTTATAGTATTCAATTAACATTTAAGCAATTACCATGATGTTTTCAGAGACCAAAATTACGGAGATTTATTGTATGACAGATGATTTTTGCAAAGAAATTGCTCAATTTCAGGAAAAATATATGGTTGAAGATAAAGATATTGAATATTCCATGCCCCACTTCCTTTAATATAACTTTATTTCCAACTCCCTTTCTACCATAACAGCATACTGTTTTTGAAAGAAGCCCGCCATTGATGTATGTTTTTCAAAGACGGGCAACTGGCTATATTTTGAATTATACTCACGTTAAATAGCTTTCCCAATTCTCTTTGTCGATAGTTAATTTGTTCATTTCCCAATCGTATTCCACTTCCGGTATATCGGAATAAGGGAAGTGCACGGTATAGCCTATCTGCCGTAGGAGCAATGCAGCGGTACAACGCAAATTTCCTGACCGCAATAAGACTGTGGCGTACAGTATTTCTTCCAATCAAAACGGCCTGCAACTATATTGCAGCAGAGCAGTTTTAGAGCCATTATGCCTTTCCAACTCTGAAAATCTTTCTTGTAACTTGCTCTTTTCATAATGAATACCATTTAATGAGCCATGTTGTAGTAAATTTCGGGTTCGCTCGATACGTTGTAAATCTGACTCCCGCAACGTACCAATAGGGCGTTTTTTCCGTAGTAAAGCTGCTTCATGCCGGTTATGTTCCCCGTGCGGTGAAAGTTTGGGAAACGGCTTATTCCTGCCTTTTCGGCGTCTCGTGTGTAGAGGGTTTTCGTTCTCATTGCATGGTTGTTTTTAATGTTTCATAAAGTTTTTCTATCATGGCTTCCGCCTGCTCCATATCGCTCACGATGTCTTTGATTCGGTAAGGTGCGCCGTTCTTGCCATGCCCGTCCGTACCAATCCACAGGTAGGCTTCATAGTCGGGGTCGAAGTCTTCGTAATATGTTTCAACTTCCTGTAACAAGCTGTCGGTGTCATTGCCTTTCATCTCAACCGAGAAACTGAAATCCTGCCCGTGAGGTGTGTATTGCTGAAAATCGAACACCACGAGGTTCGGTTTGTCGGTATCGGTTTTAACTTGCCAGCCTAATTGTTCAGCTATGGCGATAATCTGTTCTATTGCTGTCATTGTTCTGTTTTTTTATTTCCCTTTTCTTGAAGCCTTCCGACTTCGCCCAAAGGGTTGATTTTTACGTGCAATTCCCAACGGCGAAAGCAAGAACAGCAGGCAAGGAACGGAGGTTAAAATTTTATGAAATGCCGCAATCTGCGATTGCGGAAAGTTTGCGTCAAATTTTATCCGGAGTAGCGAAGCGGTACTTGACACGCTGTTCGTTCGCCGTACCTTTGCTGCGTAAAAACAGGCCGTGGCGATAGTGGAGATTCCATGAAATGATACGCCCAAGCATACAAAGGGAATGGAGGCAAAGATCTCCGGCCGTTACAACAGGAAACGACGGCAGTATGTGTCTGGGGTATAAAGGGCAAAAAAAACGTCGAACGATTGTCCATCGGACAAAATGTAAGGGAATGGAAAAAGAATTGTCTGTATAACAGAATGTTCGACATGGCCTTTATCGGGAATATGAACAACCACCTGTCCCGATTGGCAGGTGGTTGCCCGATATAACTTCCGCAGCCGGTATCAGGCGGCCATGCGCTTTCGGATAAGGGCGATGTTCTTATGCACGAGGTTCATAATCCGCTTGTGATATTTCGTATTTTTATTACACAGTCCTCTCGACTGCAGCACCTTGAATGTTTCGAGGCTCAATTCTACGGTCTCGACCCTCTTGTCCTCTATCCGTGCGGAGAATACCAGCGTATCCGGTTTGAGGTAATATTCGCACTGTCCCACGCAGTGGTGCAACGCATTACCCTCGTCGTAGTAGGCTTCCACGCTATCCAGTACACGGACGACTATCGTTCCGTCCGTGAACTCCAGACCGAAGAACTTGCCTTTCAACTCCCTAAAACGTGCCTCGTTTTCCCTCGCCCGTTTCATCTGCTCCTTGCGTTTTTCCTGCTCTTGGAGAATACGCACCTTGTTCTGATACTTGTCATGCTCGGCTTTCAAATCGGCGGGGCAAACATAGTGGGCGTTGTGCAAGTCCTTGCCGCATCTGTCGAGCATACGGAGATAATCCACCCATATTCCAATGTCCGTTATCCGATACTTCTGGCGTAACACGATTTTGTAGGACGGCCAACAGAAATCCAAATCCTGCGGGTGGTCGATGAAGTGCTTGAGGTCTCGTTTGCGTCCACTTTTAAGTATTGTCTCCACTCGGCTGTCCGATAGCAGGGCTTTCATCAGCTTTTGCGGGGCGATGTCGGCAAACGACCCTTTCAGCCCGTTGCGCCGTAACTTCGGGATAACCGTGTAGCCCGGACAGACATAACAGTCGGCTATGCGTTGGTACACGTAATTGTCGTTCCGCAGTTCCAATCCCGACCCGTACAGAAAGCTGTCCAAATAACACCCCATTGTCCGTTGCAAGGCTGTCAAAGCGGTTTTCCCGTTCTCGTCCAACCAGTATCTCGCCACTTCGCACACGTCTGTCCATGCGTTCTTGCCTTTGCGGTAACAGACATTCATTCTGAAAATCCGCTGCACCTGAAATCCGTCCTGCGTGGTGATGACAGAAAAATAGCTTTTCTCATCTGTCTTGCGGCAAAGCGTGTCTTTGAGCGTCAGTTTGGCGTGGCAGTTCGGGCAATGGCAACGCTTCGCCTTTGTCTCGTTCCACCTATGACCGCAATCGAGGCAGGTCGTTTGTCCGCTCGGTGTACGAAAAGCGTAATGTCCGACGGTATGCCGGAACGCCCATTCTGCCTGTTTCTCCGTGATAGGCAGCAACCGCCCGTTGGCGGCTACTACCTGATGCTGAAATTTTGTCCGTGCTTTCATGGTCAGAAATCGAAGAGTGAGAGTTCCGTTTGGGTATTCTGTACAGCTTTGGCGGTCGGCTTCGGCCTGCTGTGGCGTTGCTGTATCTTGCGCATTTCTTCCTCCTGATAGGCTTTCAGCGCGTCTTTTCGGGCTTGCGCCTTTTCTTCTTCGGTCAGCTCCACCTTGTGATTGACCACGACGCCACAACTGATAGGTTTGCCCACGTCGATGTTGTCCTCATCATAGTAATGAATGGCGAGCGACCACACCTCGTCGTCGGTCATTCCGCAACAGCCGCTTGCCTTGACTTGATTGAGAATGAATGTGATACAATCGTCCAAGTTTTTGTTTTCTTTGGCATAGGAGACGGCGAAAAGTTCGTCCGTCCGTGCCTTGCCGTCCAAGTATTCCTTGATAGTCCGTTTGAAATGTTCCGTACCTTTCATCGTTCAGCGTTTTGAGGTTAAAAATGATAGTCGATGACACCGCCGATGTAAAGCAGCGTACCGGGTTTAAATTCACATGCCTGCCGCAGGAACTCGTAGGATTGCTCGGCGTTGGATTGCAGCCCCTCCTCGTCCATGTAGAACCAGTAAGCGGTATCGAGCGGGTTTTTCAGGAACTTTTCGAGTTGATAGACCGGGCCAATCCAGTCCTGCACGCTTTCGGGGGTAAGGCTTCCGCCCTGCTTCGAATGTCTGCGATGAAATCTTCTCTCCATCGTTCCGCACCGCCTTTGTAGCGTATGGTATCGTCGGAAACAAGCTCGAACATGCCTTTGGGCAGAATGTTGTTTACCAAGTTGTCGATATGGAACTGGCGTTCCTCATCGTCAATCTCCGCACAATAGTCAAAGAAACTATCGTCGCCCTGCGTGAGGGTGTCCTCGTTCAGGTAGTTGTCCTTGCTCACCCGTGTTTCGGTAATTTGAAAAATCTTGCTGTGCATAACTTTAAATTTTTAATTTGTTGAACTTGCTTTTTTCTTCTCCCTGCTTTCGGAGCCTTTCGGCTTCCTTGGCGGGAGAGATTTTACATGCAAGCCAGACAGCGGGGAAAGGACGGAAAGGCAAGCAAACGGCCGGAGAATTTCACGGAATACCCAACCCGTCGAGGTACGAGGCGGGGGCTGAAAGGCCATCTTCGATTTGCGGAAGGCTGCCGGGCAAATCCGCGAGCCGTTAGCATAGTGGTGCTTGACGCCGGACGACCGCTGTACCTTTGCATGAGAAAATCCAACCGGCGAGGAGGCAACGGGGGCGAGATCAGGGAAAGAATGGGATAACCGGAATAAAAGAGGAAGAAGCCCGATTGTATATAGAAGTGGGAATAACGGCTAAAAAAGAAAATCTGCCTGTGAGGGCGATTGACAAAAAAAGCCCCTGAACCTTTTGACCGTCCAAGGGACTTCACGTGCCCGGCAAAGCGGAATTTTCGGAACGCGAGCCGGATTATAAGGTGGCTTTTAATCGTAATGCATAATTCAACAGATATTTTCCTGAATCGGAAAACTCTTTTTTATTTCCTGTATAGACATACCCGTGGCTCTCATAAAATTTTCTTGCTGCAAAATTTTCTTCCAACACCCACAGGTAAACCTCTTTTACATCGTGACTTTTTGCTGTTGTAAGGAAATGGCGCATAAGTTTTGTCCCAACACCTTCTCCTTGAAAGAACGGATCTACATACAACTCTTTCAATTCCCATATACTGTTTTTACAATCCAGTTTCATCATCCCCTTTACAATCCCGTCATCAAAAACATATATATCGTCCAAAGCTCCTATAACATCCTGATAATATAATGCAAGACGCAATACCGACATTTCATTAAAGGAAACATCATCGTTTTGAAAAATAGGGCGAAAGGCTTTTCTTTTAGAGAAAATCTGTATTTCCGCAAGTCTTGAAGCATCCTTTATCGTGGCAACTCTAATCATTTTTTTGTTTTTATAATTTTGTATTTACATATTATTTTCCCAAAAGTTTCTGTTCTTCACATACTATCCGGCACTGTTTCCAGTATGTTTTTTTCAGAAGCAAATATATAAAAATCAATTCCACAAGGTGCCATGAACGACTTTTTTTATTAAGATTCACAGGAATGTGATATAAAAGAGTTTAACTCCTCCGACGTTCCTTTGCAGCTGCATAGGGTGTCGTGTGTCTTGCCTTGATTTGTCGGGTAACGTCAGGAGCAAAAACGGGAAACGCTATCGGGAGGTAGAAAGGAATGGAAATGGGGTATAAGGGTTATAACAGGTGGACGTCCGCTTAAAAAGGAATTTCTTGTGACATGCCGGGTATGGCATATAACTGGAGAGACGACCTTGCGGAATAAAGCCCCCGAAACCGGCTTTGCAGGTTCGGAGGCTTGTGCCGCATGAGGCTATTTATCAGCGTTTGCCGTGCGCCTGTCCCAGAAGATAGTCTTGCAGGGATTGGTAGCGGTTTTGAATATTAGCGTTTTCATTGAAACCGTTCAGGCAATGAAGCAATGCTTTTTCGAGCGTGATGTATCGGCGGCTGAAAGTCTGTACGTTATCCAAGCAACAGGCTTCCAAAGCGTATTTGAACGGTGCAAAATTTTCAGGTTCTTTCCGAATCCGCACATGCCACAGGAAGAACAACTGAATCGTGAAACTGTCGGATTCACCTGCTTTCATCAAATGTTCTTCATCGAGCAACCGTCGGACAAGCTCCGGGGTAAGCTGGCAATCATTTTTCCGGTAATACATGCGTTTTGCCGTATTATAGGCTGCAAACTGTTCGATGTCCTGTGCCGTCTGCCTGTATACTTCCGAGTAAAATGCACGTACTTCTTTACCTGTAACAACGATTTTCTCGTCTCCGAACTCGTATTCATACGCTTTTTCATCGGAGATTTCCTCTTCTGTTAAGGTCTTGAACCCGTAACATTCCGTTACGATGAACGGTTCTTTTCCGAACTCCGCCAGAGATTCGAGGGCATGGAGGCTGTTGCAGGAGAAGAACATGTCGTTTCCAATACTTTCACCGCTTTCCAGCAGCCGGATTTTTACGTCTTCGGAATCGTTGGTGTACTTCCATACTATCCGACAACTTGCATAATGGGGCTTCCTGCCGTTCGCCTCGACAAATCCGGCAAATCCGCTCTTGATGGCGGCCTTTGTCTTCTCTACATCCGTCAGGACGCTTCGTGCCTTACAGGTTTCGCACCGGCCGAATTGCAAAGAATCGTCGAAATTTCCGTTATCACTTTGGTGTTGGGGTTTACTGTGGCTTCGCATACTACCTGCGTACCGCCACATCGTGTACATATTATACTCATATCTTGTCAAGATTAAAAATTAATATATCTTTCTATCCGCTATATTGAACTTGTCGATAAGGTTCAGCCAATGGCTGCAATTCCTTTTCAACAAAACAATTTATCCAGATTCTGCTTAAAGCGTAGCATTAGGCGACACTTCCCATCGCATTTACGAACCGACCCCATATAGGCGCATTGACCGCTTGTTTCATCAAACAAAAAACATGACTGCCGGAATGCCTCAAAAATTCTTATCTTAACCTGTTCGTCCAGAACTTTCCCTTCCATAATTTGATTACCATTTGCGTGCATAATACATAAAAGTTAAATTAAACTCCGAGTTATTTATTTCCCTCCTCTCGGAAGCTTTTCAGCTTTCCTTGCCGGGAGAGATTTTACATGCAGATCAGACAGCGGGGAAAGGACGGGAAGGCAAGCAAACAGCCGGGGATTTCACGGAATACCCAACCCGACAGGCGCAGCAAGGAGGGAACTGAAAGGACATCTTCGATTTGGGAAGGCTGCCGGGCAAATCCACGAGCGGTTAGCATGGCGGTACTTGACACCGGACGACCGCTGTACCTTTGCATGGGAAAATCCAACCGGCGAGAAAGTGGCGGAAACGAGATAAGGGAAAGAAGGAGATACGATAGTGGAGTAAAAGGGGAAGAAGCCGGACTGTATAAAAAAGCCGGAACATTGGCTAAAAAAGGAGGTCGTTCCGTGGAAACGGCGTACAGAGAAAGTCCTCTCGAACTTTTACTGTCCGAGAGGGCTTATCGTCTACTCTATAAAATGGTAATGGGCATTTTGGCATTCTCCGTTCGATTGTGTCTTTTGCAAAACGTCATCGACGCTGGAATATCGGCTAAAACAGCCGTTATATATCTGCTTGCCGTCGAGCGTTATCCGTTGCAGGTAACAGCCGCATACTCCGTCACGGCTACGGTCAGCGACAAAATAGAACACGATACCGTTGCTGTACGACAATCGCAATTCCGTATAGTTTATCTCGGTTTTGGGCTGTTCGGTCGGCAGACGGGTATTGAAATAACCCGTAGCCAGCATGACCTGTCCGGCGAAACGCATGGCTTCTGCCCGATATTTTTTCATGGCCGAAGCCACGGGGCTTTCGTCCCGACCGTTTCCGACAAACGATGCGGGCAGGCTTCTGTTCCTGTAAGACAGTTTGAACATGCCGACCTCTTCCTGCACCACGGGCAGGCCGACAGCTTCGTACTCCTCTTTCGTCATTTCGATGAAACGTGTGCGTTCCTCGTCCAGATAGAGGCGGTAAGCGGGTTTCACCCGCTCCCGCTTCTCTTCATATTCCGCCTGTTCCCGTGCGTTCATGCAGTTATAAACGTGTCGGGACACTCTCCGCACCGCATTGACGAAAGTCGGGCTTTTGCATATCCCGAAATGCCGGGCGAAGTCGGGTACAGTCCCGATAAAGCCGTACTCTTTCCAATGATAGGTTCTCATGGCTGTCTGTCCGATTTAATCCACGACCACATATTCATTGATACTGCAGCAAGAATCGGGGTTTTCCTGCGCCCATTCTTCAAACAGAGCCTTGGCATCCTGTTCCGAGCGGACGGTTTTTCCTGCGACCTCGCCAAGCCACGCAAACAGGCTCTCCCTGTCGGCAAAATATTCGCAGAAGTATTTGCCTTTGGCAGTACATAAATCGACTATGTATTTGTCGGTAAAATACTTGCCTTCGCTGTCGTTGGTCTCGTAGAAGCCCATTCCCGGCTCTTCGGTCTGGTAATAATAACGGAGCGATGGGAATTTCTCGCACACGAGGTCGAATGTCTCGTTGCATGGCCCCCATGCCGTCTCCGTCGTAAAGCGGAGGGTTTCGCCTACCATTTCGAGGTTTGCCCAATCTCCCCGACAACTCACCTTGTCCCAGTCCTTGCCCAAGGCATCCACAAGACACCCCAGCCATGATGTCCCGAAGCCGTTTTTCACGGCAGGCGTTTTTCTGTCCTGCAAATCTTTCATCAACTCATAGAGGCTTTTGATTTCCTGCGCGTCGCCCTCTATCACATACGCTGTTGAACACCAGTTTGGCATAATCGTTAATTTTTATTCGTTAAACTTTTTCTTCCCTTTTTTCGGAAGCTGTTCCGGCTTCCTTATCGGGATAGATTTTACATGCAGGCCAGACAGCGGGAAAATGAGGAAAAGGCAAGGAAACCGCCGGGGATTGAACGGAATACCCAACCCGACAGCGCAGCACGGCGGGGACCGAAAGGTCATCTTCGATTTGGGAAGGCTGCCGGGCAAATCCGCGAGCCGGTTAGCGGAGCGGTACTTGACGACCGAATGACGCTGTACCTTCGCATGGGAAAATCACACCGACAAGGGAGTGCGGCAGGGAGCGATAAGAACGAGAATAAATAAAAAGGAGAGGTGAACGGGATATAACGGGTATAGAATATGGACTTGAAAAGGAAATTTTTCGGTATAATTATAATAAGGTGTTTCCGGACACGAGGCCGGGTAGCCGTCTTGTCTCTGCCATAACCGAAAGGTCCAGCGAACAATGAATAACGCAGCATCGTTCAGCAGTCAGAAACAGTAACTATGCCGTCGTACTGATTTACGACAATGCCGATAAAATAAGGAAAAGCCGAAAAGAGGGGCTTGCCTTCTTTCCGGCTTTTCGTGAAAGTCCTATTATCCGGGCTTCCCGTTATTCTATACGGTCCAGCCTGCGGACTTCTCTTGAATCGTCCACAGACGGGCATAAAGCCCCTCGTGCCGCATCAGTTCGTCGTGCGTGCCTTGTTCTTTTACCCGTCCGTCTTCCAGAACGACGATCCGGTCCGCATTCATGATCGTCTTAAGCTTGTGGGCGATGACGATGACGGTGCGTCCCTTGATAAGCGTGTCGATGGCTTTCTGCACCTCCACCTCGTTTTCCGGGTCGAGCGATGCGGTCGCCTCGTCCAGCAGGATAATCGGCGCATCCTTCAAGATGGCGCGGGCGATGGATATGCGCTGTTTCTCGCCGCCGGACAGCGTGCAACCGCCCTCACCCACCATCGTGTCGTATCCCTGCGGCAGGCGCATGATGAAATCGTGGCAGCAGGCTTTCTCGGCTGCCGCGATGATCTCCTCGTCCGTCGCACCGGGCTTTCCGAAACGGATATTGTCGCGTATCGTGTCCTGAAACAGATAGACGTCCTGGAACACCATCGAGATGCGGCTCATCAGACTTTCAGGTTCTATATCTTTCATCGGAACGCCATCGAAAAGGACACGCCCCTGCTGCGGGTCGTAGAATCGGGCGCAAAGTTTCATCACCGTACTTTTCCCGCTCCCCGAAGGACCGACGAGAGCCGTCAGCGTGTTTCTCGGAAACGCGATGGAAACGTCCTGAAGCACCTTCTTGTCCTGATAGGCGAACGACACATGCTCGAACCGGATGTCGCCGGTGGCCGGCGCCTGCCGTTCGCCTTCCATCTCCGGCTCGTTCATCAGCGTGAGAATACGCCCTCCGGCAATGGAGAAGTAGCGGAACTCCGCAAAGTTGGTCAGCGCCGAAGTCAGCGGGTCGAACACGCGCGAGCCGACCACGAGGAACAGCACGAAGACGAGCAGCGAGAGTTCGCCTCCCAACAGCAGGTAGGTTCCGCACAGCACCATCAGGGTCAGTCCGGCCCGCACCAATGTAATGCTCAGCAGCACGAAAGGCCCCAGCATGGCTTCCTGACGGATACAGGCACGGCGCAGTTCCGCAAAAGCATCGCGCAGGCGGACAAAGCGGTCGCCCAGCAGGTTGTAGGCTTTCATCACGCGAATGCCCTGCAAGTATTCCTCCAAGCGGTTCCCGGCATTGATTTTGGCTTGTATCTGCCTGCCGCTCAACTTTTTCTGCACACTCGTGCTCATCCATAGGACAAGCAAGGCGACCGGCAGTGCGGCGAACATGGCAACGGCCATCCGCCAGTCGATCCATACCAGCGAGAGGAATGCCAGCACGGGCATGACGACGGCTCCCATCAGTTGGGGCAAATGGTGGGAAATGCCCGTCTCGGCCATCGTGAAATCGGTAACGAGCATGGACGAAAGATCGCCGGGGTCGCGCCGGGAAAGAAATCCGAGAGAGAGTTTCCGCAGATGTTCCGCCAGTGCAATGCGCCCCGACGCACTCATTTCGTAGGCTCCTCTGAAATTGGCCCGGTAGGAGGCCCGTTCGGCCAAAGCCATCACCAGCATATAGACAGCCAATATGCCGAAAATGCACCACAGTCTTGCCGTGTCGAGCGGTCGTCCGCTGCCGTCGAACGCGGCGAAGATGATGCGCACCGCCTCGATGGAGAGGCAGAAAGGTATGATGTTGACCAGATTGGCGAGCATGGTATAGCCCACGGGCTTGTAAAGACGTTCCGTATGGCCTATCGTAATGTTTTTAATCGCATTCATGTTCCACTCCTTTCATTTATGTGCGACGATATGCAGTTCTTCTTTTTTCTGAATTACCCGGATGTCGGAAAAGCCGGCTTGGGACAGCAACTGTTTCAGTTCTTCGGCTCCGTACACCGTCATTCCCTTTATCCGCTCCGTCCACGCCTTTCCGAGTTCGGGGTCGCTCGCTTCCAGACTGATGAGAAAGCAGCCCCCTTTCCGGATCACGCGGAAGACTTCGGCCAGCGCCTTGCTGACGGAAGACCAGAAATAGACGGTCTCGAAGGCCGTAACGGCATCGAAGGCCCCGTCCCCGTAAGGCAGGGAGCAGACATCGCCCTGCTGTATGAAACATCGGCGGTCCAGTTCTCCCGCATTGTGCCTGCGGGCGAAGGCGACGCTCTCCTCCGACAGGTCCATGCCGTAAACTTTTCCCTGCGGACACAGCTTCAGCAGACGCTTCACGTTGGCGCCGCCCCCGCATCCGATGTCCAGCACATTCCATTCCGGCCGCCAGTCCACCTGTTTCATGCCGCGATGGGCCAGCGAAGCGTGGAAACAGTTCATTCCCCGCAAAATCATCCGTCCCCAGAATCCCTGCGGACAACTCGTATTCTGTAAAATATCGTTCAAGAAACTATTCTTTTTCATATCTCCGTATTCAATTTTTGTTCAACTTCCAATGATAAGCGCTCGTATAGGCATCCCACATGTTCTTGTAGAGCCCCTCGGCGACGGATAAGTCGTCGTGCTGGCCCTGCTGTACGATCCGTCCCTGCTGCAAGACCACGATGTTGTCCGCCGAGACGATGGACGACAGCCGGTGGGCGATAATAATCACGGTCTTGCCTTTTATCAGGGATTGAAGGGCCTGCTGCATCTTGTATTCGTTCTCCGGATCGGCGAAGGCCGTGGCTTCGTCCAGTACCAGTATCGGCGCATTCTTCAGAATGGCGCGGGCCACGCATACCCGCTGCGCCTCGCCGCCCGACAGATACACGCCCTCGTCGCCTATTCTCGTCTCGTAGCCTTGCGGCAGCCGCTCGATGAACTCGTGGCACTGGGCGGCTTTGGCCGCCGCCACGACCGTTTCTTTCGTTGCGGCGGGGGAACCGACGGCGATGTTCTCGTACAGCGTGTCGTAGAACAGGAACGTATCCTGAAAGACGAATGAAACGGTATCCATCAACTGCGTCGTAGCGATGTTCTTGATGTTCACGCCACCGATGAGAATCTCGCCCTGCTCCACGTCCCAGAAACGGGGAATCAGGTTCGCGACGGTGGACTTGCCGCTTCCCGAGGCCCCACGAGCGCCGTAATCCGGCCTTGCGGCGCCGTGAAGCAAACATCGCGCAGCGCCTCGGTACGTGTGCCCTGTTCCGTATTTTCGTAGGAGAATGACACGTGGCGGAACTCCACCTCATACGACTGCGGCACTTCGGGGTGTTCCGGTTCGGGAACGGGCTTTTTCTCCAGAATGCGGTCGATACGCGCCACGCCTTCGTCGATCTCCTTGGTGTTTCCGCCCAGGAACGTCAGTTTGTAGATGGGCGAAGCCACACCCGGTCCCATGATGATGAAAAACAGCCATACGGCGGCCAATGCGAGCGACTGCGGATTCCCTTGTATCAGCAGGATACCCACGGGAAGAATGAACGTCACCATCGAACCCAGCAGGACGGTGAACGCGATCATCCCGTTCTGGTAGGTGTCGCAGCATTTCAGGGCGAATGTCTTGTAAGCCTGTATCTCGGCGTTGAACTGCCGGAACGAGCGGACGCTCTGTCCGAATATCTTCACCACGGGCATTCCCCTGACGTACTGCACGGCGGAGGCGCTCATCTTTTCCTGCGCATCATAGTAAATACTCATGAACTCCCGTGCCTTCTTCCCCATGAAATTGGAGAATTGCAGGGCGAAGCTCAACAGCACCACGGCCAGACAGACCGCCGTCAGCCATGTATCCAGCGAGAAAAAGATGACGAGCATCACCACGACCGTCGCCACTACGTTCACCAAATCGGGAATCGTGTGGGCGATGAATCCCTCGATTTTCTCGATGTTCTGCTCCATCGTCTTCTTGATGGCTCCGGTAGAGGTGTTGTTGAGATAACCCAGCGACAGTTTGCCGATATGCTCGGACAGCCGGACACGCAATCCGTACAGAATGCGGAATGCAGCCACGTGCGAGGACATCAGGGCGGCGTACAGCAGCACCAGTCCGCCGATAAGCCCGCAGAAGGCGATCCAGCCCCAACGAATCATGCCGGCTTCGTCCACCGAAGCCGGGCTTGTACCGTGCGTCAGCAGCTCTTTCAACACCTCGTACACCGCCCAATAGGGTACGAGCATACACACGGCGCTGCCTGCCGACAGCAGACCCGCCAGAAAAAGCAGCCCTTTCTTCTGCCCCGCGATCTCGAACAGGCGGGACAGACCTTCTTTCTTCTTTTCTTTTGTTTCCATATATTGAATTTTATCCGATTCTCTCTATCCGTTGTTGGTAAATTCCTGTAAATCTTCCGGCCGGATTACAACAGCCCCGTCAGCCGCTCCCCGCTCTTTTGTCAGCCGGAAATCGCAGCACGAAGCACCGTGTGCCAATGTGCGGGTCCGTGTCAGCCGGATACCGAGTACATCGTGTGTGATATAATCATTCACGCAGAAATAGGGGAAAAAGCACTCGACGCCAATACGGGAACAGAGTTCGGCGACCGGGCACCGGGCAATGTCCATACCGACATCGAACGTATCGTCCGCATTCGGCAACACGCAATCGAACAGCCAATCGTCCTCTGTGGAAACATGCGAAGCGGAAGCGATGCGACGCACATAGTCGGGCGAACACAACATTTCGCGTATTTCCGAAATTTTTTCAGAAGGGATACTCGACAACGTGAGCTTTTTCAATGCTTTCTGCGTAACAATGGAAAGTTCTGCCGGACTCCATCCTCTGGCCGACAGTTCTTGCCACAGACCGATCTCATAGGCTATACCGATAATGTTTTTCACCCATGGTGATGTCGGCGGGACATCCGGAATGATTGCGGAGATACGATGAAAATTCTCGACAGCCGCTTCCATCACGGAATCAACGGATTCGACCGACAAACGGGATGCCAGTTCTTCCCTGAAAAATTCTTCGAACCGTTCCAACATTGGGAGATAAGGTTCAATCGTCGTCTCTTTCATCTTTCATGGAGAATTGCCGCCGTGTCACGGGAATTCGATACGATTTCATATCCCAACATCGAACTGAACTTGTAGCACAGCCGCGTCATCCGTCCCAATATTTGCCCGAAGAAGAAGCCCCAGCGCGGACGGAAAAACTTCATGTAATTGGCCTGTTCCAAAAGGCGTAGGCGGGGTTCCCATTGTTCTACCAGACGCCCGTCGCTCAGACCGGAGCGGATTTGCGCCTCGTGTTCACGGAGCGAATCGGGTTTCACTCCGTGACGGCTCATCATCGTACCGCAGACGTCGAACCACAGTTCGCCGCCCCCGAAACGCTCGGCCACATGGTGCAGAAATGTTTTTACCTGCTTTTCATAGAAATACATCAGCACGCCTTCGACCACGAAGATGAAATGCGCATCGGGATGCCGGCGACGCAGGTCGTCCAGCCAGCCGGCATCCAGCAGGGAGGCCGCAATGTAGGGGTTGCCCGGCTGCTCCGGAATCAGCTCGCGGCGCAGCGCGATGACTTCCGGCAGGTCCATGTCGTAGAATACGGCCTTCCCGTCGCCGATACGCTGGAAACGGGTGTCCAGACCACAGCCCACATTCACCACCACCGCATCGGCGTGCTTCCCTATGAAGCGGCGCACGGCACGGTCGAAAAACCACCCGCGCACGACGCAGCCGACCTCGCTCAACTTCGCCCCGTCGAAACGGGAGTAGTCGTATTCCAGACTGTCCACCAGCCCCTCCGCAACCTTGTCGTTCAGAATCGGGTTCTTTCGGCGGCTCTCTTTCGCCCTGTAATAGAGCGGAATGAGCAATGTCTCGGCGACAATGCTCTCGAATTTATGTCTCTGTTTCATTTGTTATGATATTTATTAATGAACGATATTCAGATTTGTTCACGAATAAAAAAAGAGGAAACCTTTGTGAAGATTTCCTCTTTTCCCGCTGCCCCGTTACGGCAGCTTGTCCGTATGTGTCTTTTCTATCTGTCATACCTTGATAATGGCCCTCCAACCTTGAATTTCAAACAGAATATAGTCATGCAGAATGGATTCCATTTCCTGTTTGGGCACCGCGTGCATCAACAGCTCCTCGAACAGCGTGAACATCCACACCGTATGCAGGTGAATGATAAAATCGGACACAGCCGTATTTATATTCGGGTACTTCTTCTTCATGGCGGCGAACCATGCCTTGACCAGCCCGGTCGAACGGTCGGTGTAGCTTTCGCGAAAATGTTCCAGCGAAGAGCCTTGGGCACGGAACAACAGGATCTCCAGCAGGCTGCGATGCGTTTCGATGAGCGAAACGTATTCGTCGATACAGGCTTTCAGGTATTTTTCGGAACGCATCGTCATCACGTCCTCGCCGCGTATGCCGTGATGCTCCTGCAACATGGCTTCCATAGCGTGCAGGACGGGACGGACCACTTCACAGAACAATTCGTCCTTGTTCCGGAAATAATTATATATGTTCCCCACACCGACACCGACGGCTCCGGCAATCTCGCGCATGGAGGTCTTGGAATACCCCTGCTGCCCGAATCGCTGTTCGGCGACTGCCAATATGCGGCCGCGTATGTCTTCTTTGAGTACCTGCATAAATAATGAACGATGTTTCCGTTTATATTTTTGCAAAAGTACGGGGTTTGAATTTACTGGACAATACCTATTTATGGTGATTTTACATGATTGAAATAAGGGAAAAGCAGGTATTACCGGAGGTAGCGAAATACCTTGTCTATATCCTTGTCTATATCCGAAAGGAAAAGTCATATTGTTCATTGAAAAGGAGAAAGTCTCATAGATTATAATTACTTTTGTACATAAAACCCAAAGAATCAAATATAAAATGGCAAAGATTACAGTAAAAGACACAAGTGTCACAATTATATCAGTCAACGAGAATGATTATATCAGCCTGACAGACATAGCAAGATACAAAAGCGATGACCCGACTGCGGTTATCGGGAACTGGCTGCGTAACCGGAATACAATAGAATATCTGGGTATTTGGGAGAGTTTGTACAACCCGAGTTTTAAACCCCTCGAATCGAGGGGTTTAAAAAGGAAGCCGGGCTGAACGCCTTTACCTTATCACCGACAAAATGGATAAGTACGACAAACGCAATAGGCATACTCTCCAAATCGGGACGCTACGGCGGCACTTACGCTCACAAGGATATAGCATTTAAGTTTGCAAGCTGGATTTCCGTTGAATTTGAACTGTATATTATAAAGGAGTTCCAACGATTAAAGACCGAGGAACAACAGCAACTCGGTTGGTCAGCCAAACGGGAACTGTCGAAAATCAACTACCGCATACATACCGATGCCATAAAACAGAACCTTATCCCGGCAGAGGTAACCGCCAAACAAGCCAGTATTATCTATGCCGATGAAGCCGATATGCTGAATGTGGCGATGTTCGGTATGACCGCCAAGATGTGGCGTGAGCAACACCCCGAACTGAAAGGGAATATCCGGGACTATGCCACAATCAATGAGCTTATTTGCCTCTCAAATATGGAAAACCTCAATGCAGTATTTATAGACCAAGGTATTCCGCAGGGTGAGCGGTTGATTAAACTCAATCAGATAGCCATTCAACAGATGAGAATATTGGGAACTGGCGGCAGCGAACGCAAGTTATTAAAGTAGATGAGTCTCTATCAGAATTTGTGCCGAGTACGTGATGAACAATACACTATCAAACCATGACGAATAAAGATGAAATGACAATGAACTCTGATAAAAACGCCTATTTTCTATCGCTTCCGGAGATAACCGAATTATCCGTTCCTCCTAAAACGATATTGTTGGAAGAAGGCAAGGTAGCCGACAGAATGTACCTGATCCGGAAAGGTTGCCTGCGCCTGTTTTTCAACAACGAAGGACGGGACATCACTTTCCAGTTCTTTTTCGAAGGGGATTTCGTCGCGTCATTCGACAGCCTGTATCAACGGACACCGAGCCTTTTTTCCCTGGAAAGCATAGAGCCGGCAGAACTGTCGGTTATGAAGCGGGAAGATTTTTTCAGAAACCTCGGACAGAAGCCCGCGCTACGGCAGATATACGAGGAAAAAATCATCGAACGCTTCCATGTTTATCAGCGGCTCTTCCTTTCCCGCATAAAGAACACCCCCCAACAACGGTATGAAGAACTGCTGAAAGAACACCCCTCTATCATACAGCGGATTCCCCAGCATTATATTGCCTCCTATTTGGGGATTACTTCTGTTTCCCTGTCGAGGATCAGAAACAGGCGATAGTTCATTTCTTTACATTTGTTATCGTCCGGTTCCAGTCGAAGATGCGAACTTTGCCGCATCTATTAAAACCGAAAGACAGATGAAAAAGATTTTTATAATAGACTGGAGCCTGATTCCCGTGTTTGTCCTGTCCGCATACTCCGGAATCGAATTGCATGTGGCCGACTATGAAGGCAATCACGAGGTATGGCATAATTGGGCAGTTTTCCATGTCCTGACGAGCCTGCTGTTCCTCATGGCCTCCATATTTCATATAGCGACGCATTGGGGCTGGTACAAGGGAACTGCCAAGAACGGAATAGGCCGGAAAAGCAAGGTCACGGCGGTACTGTCGGTCCTGTTCCTGTCCGTGGTTCTGACCGGATTTGCCTGTTAGGCATAGAAGGAGCAGGTTCCCCGGTCGGGCAATGTCATTTTTGGGCAGGAATCGTTACAACTGTCCTTTCTATCGGCCATATACTGAAACGCCTTCCGTTGCTACGCAAATCATTGAAATAAGCACAACCTATTCAACGGACAACTTCCGGACAAAGCGTTCTTACAGAAATCGGGGTACTTATTACAAATGCGGCTTCTTGCTTACTGTCGAGAAGACCGCATTTTTCTTTATTTTTCGGCATATCATTCGATTTCAGCATTGCTCGTCCAACCATTTGGGGCATCCGGTCCATTCGTTGCCCCTTCAAATCCGGCATCAGAGAATGGCTGTTGTCATAGGCACCGACTTCATGCAGTTCCACGAATGAGGCATTTCCTCCGTAACGGTTTATGTTTTTCACGAGCTTACGGCCTGTCCGGAGAAAACATACGTGCCAGTTTTTCCCGACGAGATTCCGAAAAGACATTAAAATAGTTGAAGAATAAAATGTTACGCATACAATTATGTACAGAATCCTTTCATTTCGAACCATCATGCCTTATTTATACCGGACGGGGGCAATGTCGCTCCCGTAAAATAATTAAGGATTATGATAATAGGTTATTTAAGGGTCAGCACGGGCAAACAGAACCCGGCTAACCAACAAGACGAGATCCGGCGTTTCGCCGACAGTAGAAATCTTTCCGTCAGCCAGTGGGTGACGGAGGTCGCCAGCGGCAAGAAGAAGGGGTGCGACCGCAAATTAGGGGGACTGATACGGCGCATGAAACGGGGCGACACGCTGATTGTCACGGAAGTTTCGCGGCTAAGCCGCACGCTGACGGACCTCATGGCCATCATGGGCAAGTGTCTGGAGAAGGGAATCAACCTTTACACAACCAAGGAGGGGTATTCGTTCGACAACTCCATCAACAGCAAGGTACTTTGTTTCGCGTTCGGTCTGGTAGCGGAAATTGAACGCAACCTGATTTCGATGCGCACGAAGGAGGCTCTCGCCCTCCGGAAAGCCGAGGGTGTCGTCCTTGGTCGGAAAAAAGGCAGCTACACGAAAATGAACGTGCTGATCGAAAACCGAAAGGTCATCGTTGGCATGTTGAAGCGGAACTGTACGATTGCCGATATATGCAGGCGTTTCGACATTTCGCGGGATACATTCATGAAATTCCGTAGCCGCTATAAGGAAATAGATAAGGCCATGAAAGAGAAAGAGATAAGACGGAAAGGGGAGTTGCAAAAACGGAGGGTATGATTTTACGTTGGTTAAATCGTTCGTTTTCAGCCACAAAATTACAAAAACACGAATTATCCACAAAAAAAATCTGCAAAAAATTGCGTTTCAGTTCTTTGAGTAGGACAAATTTTCCCGGAGTGTCCGAATAATACGACCTTTTTTCCGATAGTCTTTTTAACGAACGATTAAACCAACAAATAAATCGGCATAACTGACAGTTATCCGGCTGATTATTTGTTGGTTCGGTGCTTTTTTACCTCTAAAGAAAGAAGCACGGCACGGACAAACGTACAGAGATTGAATAAATAGCTGATATAAATAAATTGGCATAGACAGAATTATGACAATGAAACGAATACTGTTATTATTTCTTTTATTCTGCGGCGGGTATGTTCATGCGCAAGAGTTGGACTCGGCCCGTATCCATTACCGGCAGGGCCACAGGGAAGTGGACGTGCTCTTCCGGGACAACCGCGCGGAACTGGAGCGTTTTATCCGCACCCTGCGTGAAGAACACGGTGCGGACCGCCTTGAAAGCGTCGTGATACGCTCGTGGGCATCGCCCGAAGGTGTGAACCGTCTCAACGGGGTGCTGTCAGAGCGCAGGGCCGACTCCCTGAAATCCTATCTCGTGCGCCACGCCGGAATCCCCGACAGTTTGATCTGCATACATGGAGAAGGTATTGCGTGGGACATGCTGCGCCAGATGGTCGCCGCCTCGGACATATTATACAAGGAAGAGGTGCTGCATATCCTTGACCATACGCCCGTATGGGTGTTCGACAAGGCAGGTCGCGTAGTGGACGGACGCAAGAAACAGCTCATGGACCTGCGGGGCGGTATGCCGTACACCTACATGCTGGAGAATTTCTTTCCCGAACTGCGCTCCAGCCTCTCGGTGGCCTGCTACCGGAAACCCGAACCGCCCGTAAAAGTCATTTCCCAAAAAGAGACGAAAGTGAAAGAGCCGGAACCGGCCCTGCAACCCGATAGCGTGGCGGAACCGGCCTCCGAGCCGGCAACGGTGCGGAAGGAAGCGACCGTGCAACCGCATAGACCGACAGTACAGCGGTTGGCCGTTAAGACCAACCTGCTCTACGATGCGATACTGATGCCTTCGCTCGAAGTGGAGTACCGTATCGCCGACCGTTGGACGGTGAACCTCGAAGGCGACATGGCATGGTGGAATAATGACGGCAAGCACAAATGTTACCAAGTAGCTACAATCAGCCCGGAGGGACGCTGGTGGTTCGGACAGAAGCAAGGCAGCCCGTGGCACGGCCACTACCTCGGCGTGTTCGGCGGCTTCACGTGGTACGACCTTGAAAACGGCAAAGAGGGCTATCAGGGCGAGGCCGAAATGGTGGGTGTCAGCTACGGCTACATGTTCCCCATCGGACGGCGGCTCTCGCTGGAAGCCGGTATCGGTCTGGGGTACATGCACAGCAAGTACGAAGAATATCTTCCCATCGACGGGCACTACGTGTACCAGCAGACAAACCGAATGAATTACTTCGGTCCGTTGAAACTGAAGTTTGCCCTTGTGTGGCGGTTGTGGGATACCGATAAAAAGAAAGGAGGCGCACGATGAAAGCAACGCTACGATATACCCTCATGGGGCTTACGTTTGCAGGATTGACATTCCTTTCCACGAGCTGCCGGAAAGACCTGTGTTACGACCACGACGAGCATGGTCTTTCCGTGAAGGTGAATCTCTCTTCCGACTGGGAACAGGAATGGGAACGTACTTACGCCTATGACTGGGAAAAATTGTGGGAAGAGGACTGGAAGTACGACTATGAAGATTTGTGTCCTGCTCCGGCCGACGGAATACGTGTCCAAGTCTATACCAGCGACGGACAGCGTATAGAGAGCAATCTGCCCGATGAAGGAGGACGGATCGCCATGCCGGAAGGCACGCACGAACTGTTGTTCTACAACAATGATACGGAATATATCGTGTTCGATGGCGTGGCCGCTTCGGAATCCGCCACAGCCACCACACGCGGCGTGACCCGGAGTTCTTTCCATGAATTGCACGCGGGGGAACGTACCGTGAACCAGCCCGACATGCTTTACGGGGCATACATGGAAGAATACACGGCAGAAAAAACACTTGCCCCGACGGAGCTGCCGGTTACCTTGCGTCCATTGGTTTACACCTATATGATACGTTACGAGTTCGAAAGCGGACAACAATACGTGGCCTTGGCACGCGGAGCCTTGGCAGGCATGGCCGAAACGGTCTATCTGAACGATGGGCATACCGGAGAAACCGCAGCCACGGTAATGTTCGACTGTACGCTGGAAGATTACGGAGCGGAAGCGCTGGTACAGTCGTTCGGCGTACCCGACTATCCGGGTGAACATTACGGACGAAACGGTACGGACGGGCGAAGGTACAGCCTGAACTTGGAGGTGAGAATGGTGAACGGCAAGTTCAAGACCTTCGAGTTCGATGTCACAGACCAAGTGAAAGGACAACCACGGGGTGGCGTTATCGTCGTGAGCGGGCTGTCGATTTCCAACGACGAGGGGCTGGAAGGCGGAGGCAGCTTTGACGTAGATGTGGACGGCTGGGGAGAATGGGTGGACATACCGCTGCCCATTGACTGAAACGAATAAAACAACAGGTACTAAATAACCAAATTTTTAATTTAATTTTTTACATCTTATGAAGAAAAGTTTTTTTGTGCTTGGAGTGGCTGTAGCAGCACTGGCAAGCTGTACGAACGAAGAAGTTGTGGATATGCCGCAGAGCCGGGCGATCCAGTTCGGAACTTTCGTGAACCATTCAACGAGAAGTAGTGTGACTGAAACAACGGAGCAGAATCTTCAGAAGTTCTTCGTATTCGGAAACTATGATGATTCATGGACTTCCGTATATACCAATGTTCAGGTAGACGGAGGCACTGTAGGAGCGGAGGGGACGGTTTGGAATCCCACACAGACTGCTTATTGGATAAATGGCAAGAAGTACCGTTTTGGCGCTTACTCCAATGGTGGTAATAAAATTGAGAATGCAGAGTTTAATGCAACCTCTCGAGTGTTGACATTCCCAAATTACTCGGTAGACAATACGAAAGATTTGATTGTGGCTATACCCCAAGAGGTGACTGCAAAAGAAGCTAATAATGGTCCAGTAAACTTATCTTTCTACCATATGTTGTCGCAGGTGAAGTTCACGTTCAAGAACACGGACGCTTATGACTACACCATGAAAATCTCCGACATCAAGGTGAATGCAGTAAAAACAACTAATGTTACAGCGACTTATGCCGAAAGCGGGAAACCAGATATCAATTGGACTACTCAAAGTGTTTCAACAGAGGACTATGATTTCGGAACATTAGGGGATATTGCCGAAGACTTTAAGGACGCTACCCACACTACGACCTGCTTTGTCATTCCACAAAGCAACGAAAATCTGGAAGTAACCTTTACCGCAACTTTCTATGATGCAGCAAATAAACAATTAAGTGAAAATCAGTTCAAAGGAAAATTGGCATATAAAGGCGATGTTAGCGGCACAGTACAGAACCAATGGACTGAAGGTTTCAAATATAACTATACAGTAGAAATCAACGGTAGCACGATTGATCCGGAGTTGAAGGAGCAGGTAATTGAGTTCAAAGTTATTGATGTAGATGAATGGGCTGACGCATCAAATAGTGATGTAACCCCGGAAAACGCCGGAGAGTAATCGCTTGCATCAATAGCCGAAAAGACATCACATCAGGCTATGAGGGGTTGAATGTCCCCTCATAGCCACTAACGGGAGTGTTGCTCCTTATTTACGCTACCGGTAGCGTCAGAAATAACCGGATATAAAGAAACAATGTATGATTATGAATAACAACCTATTCAAAACCTTGTTCATACCGGCTGTCGCCTGCCTGCTGGGAGCCTGTACGGAAAGCACGGGCCCGGACATGGAAACAAGCGGCAACAGCGGGGCGATCCGTTTTGCCGGTCCCGCCGTGACACGGGCCGCCATCGACGACGCGGACGGAATGTTGACCGATGGAACTCGTTCAGCGTATGGGGGAACTACACCGACGGAACGGGCGGTACGGCCACGAGCGTGTTTAACGCCGAAAAAGTGACATACGTTTCCGGCATGTGGGGTTACGAGGGCACGAGATACTGGCTCCCCGGTAATACCTACGACTTCTACGCCCTTTATCCGTCTGTGGAAACGCTGGGCGATGCCGTGTCCTCCGCCACCTGCACGGACGGCACATTTACCGTCAAGGGCTTCGACGCCACGAAAGGACACGACCTGATGACGGCGAAAAAGACGGGTATCTCCGTCATGGCAGGCCAGACAGAGCCTCCCGGTCCGGTAGCCCTCAAATTCCAACATTTGCTGGCACGCATCACCTTTGCGGCACGCAGTGAGGGTGGCAACGCCACGGTACATTCCATCTCCCTTGAGGGGCTGGATGTCAAGGGAGATTACGACAGCGGCAAGGAACCCCTGTGGAGCAACACGGCAGAGGGAACCGTCAGCGTGGAGAAAGAGACTTCCGTAACCCCAGCCGGAAATGCGGACGTGTCGGGCGACCTGCTACTCATTCCGCAATCGCTCACGGACGGGGTGAAACTGACTGTCACCTACGATACCGATGCCGAGAGGGGAAAGACCGCTTCCTACACCTTGCCTGCCACCACCGTGAGCATGTGGGAGGCGGCGAACCATTACCGTTACTCGTTCACCCTCACCGGCGGAGGCTATATCGTGTTCGACTCGCCCACGGTCAACGCATGGAGCGACGCCATAGGCGGGAACGTAACCATCGACGTGACCCAATAACCCAATTATAAGCTATCTGTAACTTGACGATAAAATGAACATCCAAATGAAGCAACGATACATACTTCCGGCTCTCCTGCTTCTCTGCTCCGCCTGCCAGCAGGAGGAATGGGCGCAGCCCGAAGCCGACAGTCCCGACGCCATCCACTTTGCCGCCCCGGCCATTACCGTGGAGAAACTCACCCGGAGCACGTTCCACGACGCATTCCCCACCGGCGGCACGTTCGGCGTACTGGGCTACTGCGTGCCTTATCAGCGTGGCAGTAACACCGAAAAGGACTGGGCATCGGGCAGCGCGAACTGGGGTAACAAGAGCGGCAACGCCTTCCCCGACGTGTTCTTCAATCAAGCCGTCACCTACAACGGCTCGGCCTGCACTTATGACTATAATAACAGTGGCGGCCCGCGAAAATGGTACAACACGACGGAAAATCCGGCGGCGACCTCCCCCGACAGCTATCGGTACACCTTTTTCGCCTATTACCCGAAGGACGGTTTTACAGTGGAAAGTCCCGCCAGCGCCACCACACGGGGCGTGCCGAAACTGACGTTCACCATGCCGTTAGGCGAGACGGGCGATGTAGCGACTACCACGTTGAACGACATGCAGACACCCGACGCGATGGTTTCCGTCGTCTATAACCACCTGCGTACCACGGGGAACGTGGGCTTCAATTTCAGCCACATCATGACGGGCTTGGGCTTCGCCGTGAACAACTACAATTACGGAGATGAAAAGAAGGAAACTGTTACCGTCAAGCGTGTTACCTTGTCGGGCCACTTCACCCGCTCGATTACCATCGATTTCAGCAAGAATACCAACGAAGAGGGATTCTACACCTACAGCGGCACCTATCCCGGCACATACGAGATATATAACAACGAGACAGGGCTTGCAGTAGCTCCCAACAGTTCCGTCAGCCCGATAGGCGACAAGCACCTGCTTCTGTTGAGCAACGCCACGGACGGCACTTATTTCGGCAAGGACGTGGAGGTTTCCGTCGAATATACCTACAAAGGGGCGGATAAGACCGCTACAGCCGAACGTCCGACACAGTTCCAGCCCCGTGCGGGTGTCCGCTATACGGCGCAGCTCAACTTCGTGGGCGAAACCTTCGCGCTGAACTTTATTGCCGCCGATAACGAGTTCTGGGAAGACGGGGGCGACAGCGACGTCTCTATCCAATAAAACAACAACCGAAAACAGCATAAAGATGAAAAAGATACTTTATTATTTCCTGCCGGTGGCCTCCATGCTCTTGCCGGCAGCCTGCACCACGGAGGAGGACTTTGGCGGCGGTACCGTTCCGCCCGGCGACGGATTCACCATCGAGGCCGTCTGCCAGAACATGCTGCCGCAGCAAGTCGTCACCCGCTCGGCCATCGCCAAGGACGACAAGGAGAAGCGCATCAACCAGCTCTACCTGTTCTTCTTCGACGAAAACGGCGACTATCTGGAATCGAGCAACACGAAAGTATTCTCGCCGTATATGGCTCCGTCGGCGAATACGACCAATGTCAGCATTCCTACGGACGTGTTTAAAGATCCGGCATTCGCAAAAAAAACTACCATCTACGCTTTGGCCAACGTGACTCCGGAGGTGGTAACTGATGCCAACGGCGACGGTTATCCCGATAATTTCCCCCAATATAGCAAAGACGGGAAAAAGCCCAAGGAGCTGCTCGAAGCGTTCGTGTACGATCCTGCCAATTATACTCCTAACACCCGCGATGACATCACGACCCTGCCCAGCACGGGAATGCCGATGGCGGGCAAGAGCGCGACCGTGAACCTCACCGAGAAGGGAAGCCTCACGATGCAGCTCAAAGCACTGATGGCCCGCATCGACATCAACATCAGTATCGATTCCGACCACTCGGACGAGAGCGGACAACTGCCCCGCCTTTCCATTGCGGAATGGGGCGTGTACAACATGCCTACCGCCGTACCCCTGACCGAGCCTGCCGATGGCCAGACCAGCCTGACTACCGATGAGCCATACCGCAATGTAGAAAACATACAGAGCGATGCCGTCGTTTACAACCACGGCGGGGCCGCCTCCCTGACCTTCTACATGTTCGAGAACATGATTGAACCGGACGAAGATCCGGAAAACTATCAGTATCCGGCTGGAGTAGAGGACGATGTTGACAAGCAGCGGTGGAAGCCGAGACTTGTAGGCGAAAACAGCAAGGCTACCTATTTCAAGATGAGAGCCTACTACACTACCTATAACGGCGACCCCTCCCTGCCCGCAAATCAGGATAACACCACCATCGAGGCCGAATATACCTTCTATCTCGGAGGCAACCCGGTGAATGACTTCAAGGTGATACGCAACAGGCACTACGCCAACAACATCGTCATCAGCGGACTGACCCATGTGGGCAACAACCCGGACCACATCACCTTCGATGCCCGCGTCAACATCACCGAGCAGAACAACCCGTTCTACCTGTCCATGCTGCGCGAGCGTGACCACGACGCCCACTTCTGTATCACACCTTTGGACGTGTACCTCTTCGAGGAAGATGAGAATCCAAAGATGAAAGTCAGCATAGCCGACCCGGAAAGTCACACTTGGATACGCATGGAACGTGTGCCAGCCGAAAATATGGAGAATGGAACACTCTCTGCCGACATGAGTACAGATACCCATTTGGCGACCGGACAGAAATGGACTGCGGGAAACGGCAAACGCAAATACTTCACCACGGACTTGGTGACCAACACCCTTGCCCAAAACACCGAATACACCATCAGCAGGAGCCGTGACCGCATCTATTTCTACTTGGACGAAAACCTAAGCACGAAAGACCGCACCGCCACCGTCAACATCTCGTACACCGACAACAACACGCAGACGCCACGTACCCGTACCATTGAAATCGTACAGCACGGTCTGTTGCCGGTACAGTGGTATTATGAAGGCAGACTTCAAGGCACTATCTACGTGGAAGCCTATGAGGAATATATATCCCATTACGACCCCCTGAACGAGTTTGAAGGGGATTATATCTATGACGGTTTGGAATGGGGTTGTAATGGTGAATACATCGGAGGTCCGCTAAATAACGAATGGACGGAAGGAAACAAACATGGGGCGGCAGCTACCCGGCGCATTATTACCCAAGCTGGACAATCAGAAATGAACCTGAACGAAAAACCCCGCTCAGCGGCGGAATATTGCTATAACAAGAACAAGCGCAATGCCAATGGAGCCGTACAGGGCATGAGCAATTCTTCCGGTTGGTTCCTGCCCGGTATCTCCCAACTGGAAAGTATTCTTACCTCTTATTACAATACATACACGGAGTTCCAGAACAATTTCTACTGGTCATCGGCGGCAGCAAAAGATAGAACAGGAATATGGCCTGCGTATATCTATCCAGAGAGCACCAGCTATGCCCGTGCCACCAAGGCCCTGCCAGACGGTGGTTATGCAGAAAGTGATTGGGACGATATATACACGAATGATAACGGCACTACCGGTAAAGCACCCCGCATCAATAGACCTCTCCGCATCCGTGCAGCCTACGTACCGCCCAGTGGCGTAACTATCCAGTGACAACCGCCAAACTTTAATTCCGTGTCTTACTCACTGCCCGTCTGTAGGAAACCCCTCTACAGGCGGGCAGTGCTGTTTTTATTCTCCCGGTATGTCTTTGGCCTGTACAACCGACATGCACACGCACGTTTTATACGTCGGTCGGGATAGAAAAAGGTGTGACAATATCAAAAGAACCTATTCAACAAAAAGAGGTTTGTAGCCTCCCCAAAAGCCCCTCAAACCTATGGCAAAGGCATCAAGGGGCTTTTCTTCTATCAGCGAAACAGTAATAGACATTTGGGTTCGCGTTATCTGATTGTGTCGTCCGCAAAACACCTTCGGCGTCGGAACTTTATCTGTCATCCGACAGAAATACGATAATAAATATAGGATTTCTTTACCGCTTTTTATTTCTTCTTCAAGAAACGTTCCGTGAGCCATTTGCGCACCGGGAGATCATAGCACTTCAGGCAGGCATAGGCAAGCGCGAACGCCCCGACGAACGTGAGCAGCATGTAAGGAAGGCCTTCGGCAAGTGTCGCCTGACGGTTGAACGCCCATGCCGTATAAATATAGACCAGCGGATAGTGGGTGATATAGACGGGATAGGATATGTCGCCCAGAAACTTGCATACGGCAGCGGAGCGTTTGCCCGTTATCCTGCCTCCCGCTCCCATCGAGACGATAACCGGGAAAATGCAGATGATGCAGAAAGCCTCGTAAAGCCCGTTCATCCAATACCCGTCCTCCCCACCGATACGGGGCGCGGAAAGCACGGCGATTATCATCAGGCTGCACCACCCAAAAGCATTCTTGCGGGTGCGTATCAGCCAGCCAAGCCGGGACAGGAGCAGTCCGCCGAAGAAGGGGTACATCAGCCGGACCAGTCCCACGTACTGCTGTTCCCAGTTCAAAGCCCATCCGCCCACGATGTCGCCGGCAGGTGCGGTAAGGCAGCGGTGTACCGTGAAGCACGCCGCTATCGCCACGAGGACAGTCAATGCCGTCTTGCTGAACTTGCGGATGAACAAGGCGTACAATATGTTGCCGATGTATTCGTAGTAAAGCGACCATGCCGGCCCGTTCAGCGGGTGCATTTCCATCCATCCCCGGACGTCCCACTTCAGCGGCAGAGGCAGCAACGTACAACCCAGCAGCATGACCAGCAGCACCGCACCGGCGGACACGCCCTCCATTGCCGGATAACAGGGGGCATCCTGAAACCAAAAGAGCGCGGCTCCCACGATACTCCCCATGACCACCATAGGCTGTAGCCGGATAAGACGACGCTTGAAGAAGGTTCCCGTGCTCATCCGGTTCCAACGGTCATCGTATGCGTAGCCGATGACGAAGCCCGAAAGCATGAAGAAGAAATCTACTGCCAGATAGCCATGATTGATAATCTGGTTCAGATGGTTGCCGCCGGAGTGCGCTTCCAGCAGATGAAAGGCCACTACCATAGCAGCCGCCACGCCGCGCAGTCCGTCCAGAATCTCGTAGTGCGGCTTCGAGGTCAAATAAGAGTTTTGCATGTTCATGAATTATACCGGTAAAAGACTGAATGCAAAGATAGTATATAATAAATAATTACGATGTTCGTTACCGATTAGAAAATATCAAACAGTCAGATTTCCGTTTAAAAAGAGAGCCGATCTTCACAGACAGGCTCTCCATAAACGAAAAAAAATGTTTTTATATCGTATGAACAAAAAGTATTATTTGAGATGCAGCACAACCTTTGTATGGCGGTTGGCCTCATTGGGCGCATAATCGGAAATGCCGCTTGGTGAGTTTTGGTTATCTTGTCGCCCGACACCCCACGTTTGATTAATTCTTCAGCGATATAATCGGCTCTTGATGCACTCAAGACATTGTTTACGGATGCTGTTCCGGTCATACTGTCAGCTGCACCAATGACGCTTACCGATAACCCGTACTTCTTCGCTACTCTTGCCAACTCGTCGAGATTAAGCGTCTGGGAGGTATCCGTGAGACGCGCCGTATTGAGTTGGAAGAAGAAATACACGGGTGAGCCGATACACTCTTTTCCGTTCTGCATACGAGCCAAATATTGCATACAGAGTGTGTCTTGACCCGCACAAAGGGGAATTGTGTCGGCAGATTGTGTACCCTTCCCATCCAAGGGAGATTTCCCGTCCCACTTCCGGTTCTTAAGTCTCGCTTGAAGCGAGTTCAGACCGCTGTAATTGTTTTTGGGATAACGGTTGCCGTCGAATGCATCGTCGTCATCAAAAAGATGGCTGTACTTGTCGAGCAATCCTTCGATTTCCAGAATCTTTTTCAGCTCAGCGAGTGCCCGTCGGTCTCTGTCATGCTGCCCTGCATAAAGACGGTTCTCTTCCGACAAAGCATTTACGCGCTCGACAAGCCACTGATCGCGGCGGATATAAGGACTTGGGTCTATGGCGCGTTTCCAACCGACCCTGCCGATATGAAAAGAAAATCCGGCGGTAAGCGATAACATGTGGTCACCAAAACGGTTCTCCTTACCATACCCGTCGAAATCTTGGAAAGTGGTTGCGCCGGAGAGTTCCACGAGGGCGCTTACCCTTTTGGAAATCCGGTACTGCCCCTGTATACCATAAGAGACTGCAAACGGGTTATGCCCGTTGGTCGCATGATGCAGCAGCCCGATACCGGCAAAGGGAGCCAGATGCCAGCGTACCTGTTCCTGACGGGAATAACTGCCGCCGAGCACATTCCATAGCAGATCCGCATGGAGGTGGTGGTATTCCTGCACGGCCAGCGTACCGTCCTTGAACTGCAAGCCGCTATAATTTATGCGTGCGCCTACCCACGGGGTGAACCACTTGCCAATGGCAAGGCTATACGAGGGTTTCAACCTCCCGAACAGGTCTTCGCAGCCAAGCGGGGTGCCGAGAAAGGCCGTCGTGCCTCCGGCGATACTGACGAACCAGTTGCCGTTTCCCCGTGCCGGGACGACCACTCCGTCAAGATATGAGGGCTGTAACGGCTGCAGCAGTTCAGTGTCATCGTAACGGAACATGCAGCGTACAGTATCCTTCTCCGTGGGTTGTACATCCGCACGGGCTTGCAGCGTACAGAACGCCGCAAAGATAAAGATGATATTCTTTGTCATAATTCCAATTTTTTAATTGTAATCTATTCAGTTTTCAGGCAATCTTTGCCATTTATCGTTTGGGCTTTTTGCCGATGGCCGGACGCATCATGCGGCTCGCCATTCTCATGCAGCGGAGCGCCCATGCCCGGTTGTCCTCGTCGTCATCGCGTCCCCATTTGAGGTCACTGCCGCCACCACCTCCGCCACGTGTTTCGGCAAATGTAGTGGCATCATCGACCATGCCGAGGAACAACAGTGTGGCGCAGTGCATGACTTCCGTGCCTTGTTCTGCCACGGAGCGCACGAGGGTGCCATCGAACAGTTGCCGTTCGGAGGGCTTCATACGTGCCGACAGTTCCCGCCACTCATCGACCATGTTTTCCAGCATGGCATCCTTGAGCAGGCTGTCCACTTTGGAATGTACATCACGGGTGTATTCGTAGGCTTCTTCCTTAAGCTGTTCCGTGCGTTCCTGAATGGCATCCATATTCTCTTTGAGGTCGGAAAGCTGTCGGTCGGCAGTCTGTAACTTCTCCTGTTTGTCTGCCAGTTTCCCTTGGATAGCGACCAGTTCTTTTTCGAGTTTCTCTTTCTCGGCGGATATGGCCAAGGCATCGTCTTTTCGGGAGTTCATGTCATTTTCGAGTGCTGCCAGTTGGGCCTCCTTTTCGGATTTCTCTCGTCGCAGGTTTTCCACCATTGAAGTGAGACCCTTTACCCTGCGCTCTGCCAGCCGTATATCCGAATGAAGATCGGAAAGCACTTTTTGGTGGCGGTCAATATTCTCCTCGATAGTTGTACACTCTTCCGAGAGCATACGGCGGTATTCTTCCGTCGTCCTGTGCCGTGCGCCGGTCTCGGCGACGCTCCGGCCTCTCGCCATTCCCCATTTCGTGTTGACCTCGGCGAAAAAGTCCGTATGGAGCTGTTTCATTCTCGCACTATATTCGAACTTGTCCTTTCCGGCGAATATCTCCTTGTACGCAAACTTCCCGTCTTTGATTGGCAGAAGCGTGCAATGCACGTGCGGATTCAACTCGTCGAGGTGTACAATGAAGGCGGCAACATTCTGCTCTCCGTATCTGCCACAAACGAATGAATAGACATCCTTTGCCCAACGTTCGATGTCGCTCTTCCTTTTGATGCTGGTATTGTCCGCACCTTTTTCAAAATCCACCTTCTGCGTACCGAATGCGAGTTCGTGCATCCGCTCCCGCGAACCTCCAAAGATGATGTTTACCACCGTGCGGTATTTCGGTTCGATCAGTCCCTCGTTGGGGTCCTTTATTCCGCGACGGCCCAATATGTCCGCCATCCGTTCCGGGATATTACGGCTCGTGTCAATAGGGCGTATCTTGCCTCCGGACGCAATCTCGAAGTTCAGATGTTTGCGAGTGGGATCGTAGTTGCCCTTACTCATGGCGTACTTCTCTGCCTCTTTGCTGCGATTGCGCAGATGTTCGTTGCCTTGGGCGGCGGTGATTCCTTTCGACACTTGAACGTCAAGAACCTGTTTTGCATTTGCCATACTGCTTCCGTGTTATTTCGGACAATCCCCCGTGTCCCAGCTTGCTGCTTGTACGGACACCCTTCCCACCGACGAATGTCGGTCGGGGTATTAGGCTCCCCCTTCCCTTTGTTCAGTGGCAGACGGGCAAGCCCGGATGCCTGCTATAACTGGAAGGATATTTGGACCGGAACCGGGGCAAATTACCCGTGGTTATACAATCTTTGTCTGCGAATCCCTGTTCAACTTTCTTCCTGCGCCTTCGCTAAAAGCGATAGAAAGGGTTTACGAAGCGATTCGAGGCGTTCCGTCTCTTCGTCCATACCGAAATCCGTTCCATCCGGCTTTCCGTCGATAACAAGCTCTGCAAGCTCTTTCGAGGCTTCGATGAACGCCGCCCATTCCCCACCGAGATCGGACCGGAAGAACTGCACGAGCGGTGAGCCGTCGTCGAATCTCGACTTGCGCAGAACCCGCCATAGGGCGGCATGGGCGATACACTCCAAAACGGTCTCACGCAATTGTTCTTCTGATCGGAGGGTATGCACGGATGTCGTGCCGGAATGGTTGTCCGGATAGGCCCGGCTGTCCTGTCCGGTTATCTCCGCCAAGGTCTGACGCATGATTTGTCCGCATGATTTGCCGACATCGAAAGAAGTTGCTTTGCCAATCACCCAATCGTACAATATTCCTTGTATTCTTGTGGCAAAGTCCGTTTCTTTCTGCCCACTGTCCGGCATGTCAGGCGTGCCGATTCGCAGGTGCATGGTAATGATGACGCTTTTCGCCAGCCGGATACGTTCCAACTGCCCGAATGCTTCGAGCGTGTCCAGAAACGAGCGGACGGTGGCGCGGTGCCAATGCCACTCGGATGCAAGGTCGGAAACGGTCACATGGCACTGGCAGGGACCGAGGTCGTAGTCTTGTTTCCTTAAAAACGGGGAGACGAAACCTGCCAGCGATTTATCCAACAGGTCGCAGTAGGCTTCTGTTCTTGTTTTCCGCTCGCCGACTTTTTCTTTCAGATAGTCGAACACTTCCGTGTTGGCCAGTATGGTGGCGGGTGCTTCATTTCTATTTCTCATTTTCGTTCTGTTTTTGATGATTCATATCGTGCGGATTGTATGGACTGCCATTATCCGCATTATCATGGCAGTCTTGCGTGATGATACTATGATAACTGTCGGCTAATGCTCCGGGATATTCCAGCCATTCGAGGAATTTGCGCATGTCTGTCCTTTCGGACATGACCCTTGCCGACGGGTAGAACAGGGCAGCCAAAAGAATAAAGGCGATGGTTACGGACATCGTGTACAGATGCGGCACGAAGCCGATGACCAATGCCAAGAGCGCAAACCAGACGAAACGTTTCGGCCGGTCGAGCAAACAGCGCATCCATCGGTCCGCCCGCCGGAAAGAGGCCCATGCGGCACACACAATGGTGGATGGCACAACACCGAACTCGCCGGGGTGTCCGCTCGTATAGACATAATGGAAGAGGAGCAATACGATAAGCAGCACATGGGTGTACAACCTGCGGGCCTTTTCGCTCCATATCATTTTATCGTAGAATTTTGCCATGAAGTAACGTCTGCTCCTGTACAACAGTGCCGGAAGGACGACAGGCATTGCAAGAAACACAAACTGTAATATAATCCAAGTCATAACAGGTAATAGGGTTTTGAAGGTATGTGAACGGGCCGTACCACGAGTTCCAAGCGGACAATCCCGTGGGTGGCCAAGCGGATAATGTTCTCGGTGTCTTCAGCTGTCAGGGACGATGCGCCTTTCTTCATCCGGGACTTGAATATGCCGTTCTGCTTGCGGTATGTAGCCAGTGCCGCGTCCAGATCATGCTCCGGAATCGTCCACGTCATGCCCCGGTCGTATGTGCCATGCGGTTTGCAAGCACGCAGTACCAGCGTGCGGGAAACCAGGAAATCGGTCCGGTTGTTCCTCGGAATGACGTGCTCCTTGTAGAGGTTGTCATCGGCCACCTCTATCCATGTGCGGTATGTGTCGATGCAGAAAATCATCTGGCGATATATCGTGTTTCGCATAGGAACTGTTTTACATGAAATCCAACAGCACGTCTTCCAGCTCCTTCTTGTACTTGAAGCTGCCGTTTCCGGTGTGGAGTTTCAAGTCGAGAGACAGGTCGCCGTACATCAGTTCCAACGAATCGTAAACGGTCGCGATGACGCGGTTTACCTTACCGTCTGCGTCTGTCCGGGCGTTCATCTTGAACATTTGTCCGAAAGCGGGATTGGAGTAGGCACAGGTGCTATGACCGGATTTTTCCAATCCGACCGGCACATGGTGGTAGAGCGTGATCAGCTCCATGTCGTCCTCGAATATGTCCATGACCTCCTCCAAATCATAGGGGTCCCGCAACGGGAACGTGAGCAGAACGTAGTCGCCGTAAAACTGCGGTTCCTCCATTGTCGCCACATTGAGAAGCTGCGGCATTTGCAGGGGTACGAACGACATAAAGTCATCCAAAAAGTGTCGTAACATAATCATATATCGTTTATTTTGTGAACAGGCTTTTACAAAGAGGCGATGAATATCTCCATGAGCATACCGGGCAGCTCGTCCAACCGGTTTCTTTCCGACGGCAGGATTTTACGCAGTGTCTCGAAAGCGCCGGGTGTCTCGGTCGCAATCCGGTCGAGGGCTTTCTTATCCTCCGGAGAGAGAAGCGTCATACAGAGGCCGTCCAAGGAAGCGTAGGGCTGGAGTATCATCCAAATGTAGGCGTGTGCCTGTTCGGGTGTTGCGACTTCGCCCCGATGTATGTCGTCGAGACAGGTACGCACGTTCTGTATCAGTCGGCGGTCGGCACGCAGGGCCATGTATATCAGGGCCTCCTTGTAGGTAATCTCTTTGCGTCCGGCGGCGAGAAACACCTCGGAACAGCACTTCTCCGTGTCGCAGGTAATGTCGGCCATGTTTGCACTGCCGGAATCGTGCAGACCGGACAGAAAAGCGCGAAAAACGGCGTCTTCTTTCTCGATGAATCTCTTGAGGTCACGACTGTCGTGTATGCCGTCGTTCAGGGTTCCGGCAAGCAACTTACGATATGCCGACAGCGTTTGCTCCTTGTTGCCACGGTAGGCAGGCCGTTTATCCAGTGCTGCGAAAAACGGACGGATCTCCTCGGCGGAACGGTGCAGTTCCACGTCTCCGGCATAGGGAGAGAACCGCTCTTTCAGGCTCAACACTTCCTTGTAGGTGCGCGGTTTCGACAGGGTCAACCGGGAAAGTTCCGAGCAAATGGAATCGTGTAACAGACGACATTCTTCCCGTGTGCCGGAATGGGTCTGACGGGCCGTGTCCCGCCGAATGGCTGCAGCCACGGAATCTTTCAAGGTTTGCCATTCCCCGATACATACGGTCAGCTCTTCAAAGGAAAGTTCTTGGGACTTGCGTATCTCGGAGAGGTACTCTCTGTACAGACCGGCAGGCGTGTCTTGGGGTTCCGCCAGTGATTTGCCGTTCGGACCGTCGCATGACGGGAATGTGAAAACGGCAATTGAAGCGGCAGAAAGTCCAGCAATGGAAAGTATGATTTTTAAGTATGATTTTCTATTATTCATTGTTCAATTTTGAATTTTACAGCGCAAATCTAAGTATTATTTTCAAGATGGCAAGTGTTGAAATTTGTTTTATAAGCTATTTTTAACATTGTACTTAATAGTTTGATTTTCAATGAAAACAAGTGAAGAAAACGGGAAAATCCAAGTGCTTTCTTCGATTTTCCACTCAAAGTATGGTTTAGTTTAAAATAAAACTGTTATATTTGTACTTGTTATCATAGAAGTGTACAATTAGATGGCAAAAGTAGGTTACATATTTAAGGCGGATCGTTACGACGGGTTCGAGGCTGACAAAGAATGGATGCAGGAGTACGGCTGTGTACAAGTGATAGAGGAACCGGTCGAAAGCGAGGCGCTACGGCCTAAATGGAAACAGCTTGTGGCGGGCCTCGAAAGGGGCGACGAGGTAGTGGTGGCCAAATTCAGCAATGCCCTCCGAGGGTCGCGCGAACTGTCGGCCTTCATTGAGTTGTGCCGTATCAAGGTGGTACGCATCATATCCATCCATGACCGGATCGACTCACGGGGTAAACTGTTTCCCGAAACGACGGTTGCCGATGTGCTGGAGATGTTCGGGGCGCTTCCCGAAGAGGTGGCGATACTGCGATATTCGTCCGCACGTGTCTTGAACCTGCAACAGAAAGCGAAGATTCCGAAGAAAACGATGAAGGCTATGGACAAGGCCGACAAGGAAAATACTATCGTTGACATGTATGTCAACGGCCATTCGTTTGAGGACATCATGGCGGTAAGCGGGTACAGCAGCCGAAGTTCGGTGTTCAGCGTGCTCCACAGGCATGGGGTAAAACTCAACAGGGGGAAATTCAGCGGCCCCTTGGGAACCCGGAAAAAGAAAAAGGACGACAGTCCGGCGGAAGAATAACCCGTAAAACGAAAAGGGTGGCGGCAACTACCGCTTATAAACGGTTTAACTGTCGGAAAACGAGGTGAAACGGATTCGCACTCTTGGTAACAAACAGCAGATGTTTAATTTATTAATACAGATTAAATAAAAACGTAGTATGGAAGTAATATTGATAATCGTTGTGTTCTGGGTAGTGGGTAAACTTCTGAAAGCGGTGTTCGGCGGTTTTAGCAAGAGCGACTACCGGCGCGACCAGTAACACGTATGAGACAACGACGGCATTGTCTCGCCGGTTCTTTCGTGCCAGGAGTCGGAATATGATTCGTATAAATCAAAAGATGAATGTAGATAAATGAAAACTTACCTTATCTTGTTTTTGGCTATCGTTTTTGAAACTGTAGCCACTTCTTTCTTGAAACAGAGCGAACAGTTTACCAAACTCGTTCCGTCCGTATTGACCGTTCTGGGGTACGCGGCGGCTTTCTATTGCTTGAGTGTCGTACTGAAGAGCATTCCGGTAGGCATAGCTTACGCCATTTGGTCGGGAGTGGGTATCATTCTTATCGCGCTTATCGGCTTTTTCGTTTTCAAACAGCACCTCGACCTGGCTGCCATCATCGGGCTGGTCCTGATTATTGCCGGAGTGGTCGTCATCAATGTCTTCTCCAACTCGGTCTCTCATTGATGGAAGTGTCCCGTCATTGTGTTCTATACCAAACGAAAAGAAAGAAATCATGTTTTTCATCAGCATGGTTTCTTTCTTTTTTCAGCATTATAGGAAGGAGTCAAATATATACATTCAACATAAGATACAAGTATGCCTTTTCGTCCTTACTGTTATGATGTTCAAGTTCGAATTGTACCTTATCTTCACGGGCCAACCAGCCAATAGCACTACCCAACTCGGCATCATCCATCCCTGTAATTTTCTTTATCTCTGAAAATTCCCATTTACGGAGATGGTCACTATTCAATAAACGCCAAACTTTACCAGCGTTCTCGCCAATGATGTATTTATCCATAAATTATAATATATTTATTGTTATATGTATATAATATGTTATACAAATGTACAGTTTTGATAACGAATTATCGTTTATGTTCCATTAATGTTTATTAATACATCATGCATTTGGCGGAATTTTTATTCCAGATAACTGCTCAGAATGCCGCTACCAATCTTTAAACTTTTTTAACAGCGGCATTTTACATGGAACCTAAATCCGAAAAAATTGCCTGCAAATTATGGCACGTTGCCGGGAATATATCCAAAATGTAACGACAATCACTAAAGTCGTCAGAATTTCAGACAACGGTAAGGCGAGCCAAATTCCTTTTACTCCCATTATGGCAGGTAATACCATGAAGCACGGAACCAGAAAAACAAATCCACGTAAGACTGCAAATGTTATGGCCGGCTTTATCCGTTCCATGCTCTGATAATATCCAATAATGGAGAGATTCAAAATAAAGAAGATGAATCCCGTGCCATAATAAGGGAATCCTTCTATCGCTATGCGTGCGGCAGTATTGTCAATGCGCAAGAATAGTCCGACAAGCAATTCAGGAAACAGGATAAAGGCGGCAGTAGAAATGACTCCGCAAACTAATGCCGCAAACACGGAAACGCGTAAGGCGGAACGAACTCTTTCCGTGCTTCCTGTGCCGAAATTGTAACTGATAATAGGCTGGGCAGATTGGGCAATGGCGTTACCTATCATGAAGACGAACGGGAGATAATAACAGCTTACTCCGAAAGCACCTACTCCGTCATCTCCCAAATGGCGCATGAATACCTGGTTGCCGATGAACAGCAATATCGCCATTGTCAATTCGCCTAACAAGGCGGATGAGCCTATCTTGCACTGCATTCCTATATCATGGAAGAAGAATAAAATCCTTTTTCTACCCGGACGGAGAGAATGCAAACGAGTGTCACGGGCATAGAACAACAAGTAACCCATCGTCACCGTTGCCCCGGCCAAACAACTCAGGGAGGTAGCAAATGCCGCCCCCATCACTCCCCAGCCCAGCGGGAAGATGAACAGCCAGTCGAGAACGACATTCACCGCTGCGGCTATGATGCTGCACCACATGGCGAGTTTCGGAGCGCCGTCCAGGCGCATGGCAAACAAGGCGACGGCAATCCACAACTCGAACAGCAGAGACGGGGAAAACCAGACCAGATAATCGACAACCAGCGGCAGCAAATGCTCCGACGAGCCAAGCATACGGGCGGTTTCTTCGGGAAACGCCAGAATGAATCCTCCGACGGTTACGGATATGAGCGTCACGAAAAGCATGGCTTGGGTGATGGTCGCACGTGCCAAAACGGTTTTTCCTTTCGACAAGTAAATGGAAGCGATTACGGAACAACCTGCCCCCATCATCAGTCCAACACCCATGAGTGACATCAGTAGAGGGACGCAGATATTTACAGCTGCAATCCCGTCGCTGCCCACGCCGTGTCCCACGAAAATCCCGTCGATAGTCGTTACCGCCGACATACTCAACATTCCCAACAGAGTGGGGAAAAACAGTTTCTTAAACAGAACGGAAACTCTCTCATTCCCAAAATCAATCACTTTTTCTTTCATACGTCTTTGTATTTTATATTATATGGTTTACTTCCGGCAGAAAACGACGGAAGCCGGATAAGACGATGGTTTTACCCAGTCATCTTATCCGGCTTCCATAGCCCTCCGATGAGGATTATAAAATGTCCTTTGCGTTATTTCGCCGCAAAGGTGGGCCAAAGATTTGACTTATCCAAAAAAAGTTGCATTTTTGTACATTGCTATTTAATTCTTATATATGACAAAAGCAGAAATTGTTAGCCGGATTGCACAGCAGACCGGAATAGAGAAAGAGGTCGTAATGACCGTGGTCGAGGCATTCATGGAGAATGTAAAAGATGCGATGATTGCCGGGAACGAAGTGTTCCTGCGGGGTTTCGGTAGCTTCATTATCAAGCAAAGGGCAGAGAAGGTGGCCCGTAACATATCAAAGAACACAACTATTGTGATTCCAGCTCATTCCATCCCCGCCTTCAAACCGGCAAAAGTATTCCTGAGTGCCGTAAAAGAGGGAAAATAAAGGACGTGTAAAAGTTTCATTTTATTTTGTAGATTTGTATCTATTAGCGATTTAAGAGGGATTAAGTTTTTAGTCTAAAAGATAATACAGAATTGTTATGATTAAAGAATTGAGAGTTGGCAATTACGTTGCTTATAAAGGTAAACCATCTTTGGTTTGTGCATTGGATTATGATCCTAAGTTGAGAAAAGAGAATATATCCGTTGTTTATAAATGGGGAGAACCTCCGTATAAAACAAATGGAGACATTCAGCCAATATTACTTACTGAAAAATTGGTTTTGCAATGCGGTTTTAATCAGCTTGACGATTATACATTTGACAATGATGAAATGGAGATTACACAAGACTGGGATGATCAAACTGTATATTACATTACCACTCATGCTAATGAATATACGGTAAGCGGACACCGCATAGAATACTTACACCAGCTCCAGAATGCGTATTTTTGTTTATCTGGTGGAAAAGAATTAGAAGTTAACCTATAAAGAAAAGAGGCTTTTAGAACTGCCTCTTTTTCTTTATATCATGCGAGGGTATTATATATTTAATCCGTCACCTCCCAGTAATAGCTTAACTCGTTCCCTTTCAGATTCTCTTTGGCGTATTGGTCGGCTTGTTCCCAAAGAGTATTGTAAAGTACCGCCATATCCGGTCTGTTTTCATAGTATTGCCATATCTTATGGTTAAGTACCAATGTCAGTTCCGTCAAGAACTTATAGTCCCCTTTCCACTCCCTGAAAGCCCGGTTGAAAGTGTCCAAAACAGCCGCCAACCCAAATCTGTCCGCTATTGAGAAGTCTTCCCAAAAGGTTGTTTGTAACTCATAACCGTTCTCTTGCATAAATTCTTTAAATGTCATACGCTCTAAATTTTAAGTTTGAACTATTTTTTGTTTTTCCCTTTGGTACAATCCTGTACCGAAAGGTTGATTATTTTTCTGCCTATAGGATTGACGGTCGGTCCAGGCAAGAAGGCTGCGAAAAATACACTCTCCAACAAAGTCGGGGAGGAAGATTTTTCGACAGCAAGCGTAAGCGGTTCTTGACAGGACAGACAAGCGGCAATCGAACTTTGCAGAAAAAATAAGCGGGCTTTCGGCATGGAGTGTTGGGAAACGGCTGTAAGGAGGATAAAACGGGGGAAGCTAAAATGTTATAAAAGGATTACTTTCCGGCTGGATAGTCACGGTACAAAGGGGAACGGACCGCGTTTCGATAAAAGGGAAAGAGCCATGAAGATATAAAGGGGGAATTCCGGCAAAAGGATTCAGGACACATCCATTGTCAATGTATCCCGAACCTGCACCGGTCATTATCTGTACCGAATGTTTAGGAAACCCATTTGTAACCTTCGTCCGTCAGTTCAAAATATTCGTCCATTCCCGGTTTCACAAAAAACATGATTTCAAAGGCTTCGTTGCTTCTACCTTCGGGTATCGTCATGTTGATTTCTCCATTGCGGGCTGTTCCTCTTCCCGTATTGAAACCTAAGTCTTCGTCCGCATAGGCGTAATGGAATTCCACATCCGGAAATATCTCGGAAAGTTTTTGGATAAGCAGTGGCACTCCATTCCATGCCGTATCGAACCAAAGTATGTTCGGCTCTTCAAAGTCTTGGTGATAGGCATTCCATTTTGTACCCCATGTGGCGGTAGACCACTCGTACCAAGTGGGATAACCGTACTTTTTCCGATTTTCCAAATACGATGCTCCAAGTTGCAGCGCTTCTTTTCTGTCCTTTTCCGCCAATCCTTCTATCCATTGAATGGTTCTCAAAGCATCATCGTCCAATAAAAAATAGAATGGCTTCAACTGCATTGCTTCAAGGTATTTCATACCCAAATCTCCACTGCTGCTTTTTTCTATCAACAGTTCTTCAGGCATAGGAATGATGTTGTTGAAGTCGATGTAACAAGGCGTATTGTCATCATCGGTTTTACCTTTTAAGAAATTCATTACTTTTTGTACTGTTTCCCGGTCTGCGTTTATTTCTAAACGGTTTGTCACATGATTAGGCATAATCTTAGTTTTTTGAAATTGTTAATACTTATTTTCCCTTTTGTCGGTTCTTTCTTCCTGAACCGCTTTGGGGTTTTACGGATGCGGTACACGGCTGTCGGGAAAACTTCATACGGTGGCTTTCCTTGGAAAATTACTCTTACCCCGGTAAGGAAGAATTTTGCAAGAAATGCACTTCAAGCCACCGGATCAAGTGCGACGGCCTACCTTTGCATCTGGTAAAACCAAACCGGTGATGGAAAGAAGAAAAGACGGGAGATATACGAAAGACCGGGGTCGGTATAAAAGGCGGATATTGCTCCGTGAGTAGTGATAAAAAGGAATGGAGCTGATTATAAAAGGAGACGGTTCTGTGTTTCGCCCATTCGATAAAGGATACCGCAACCATCTCTGGCGGATGCGTTGCGGTATTTTGTGGACAGCATTTTATGCGGCCTTGTCCGGCTTGCGCTGCCTTGTTTTCCAGCCGTACACGGCGGCTACATACGGATAGAGGGAACGTGTTCTCCGGCGGAAACCTTCTTCGTCGATTTCACGGTTGTAAATCTTATCGGCGATACGCTCCGCTTCATCACGGTCTTTGGCGATACGATACAAGGTGTAGTTCGTACCGTCATGATGGCCCATCCGTCCGCGAATGTTATAGCCGTCGCCGTACCATTCTGCATCGTCGCACTGGGATTTCAAAATATCGGCAATGGTGCTGCCCAATATTTGATAGCCTTGTCTCCGGCCGTTCCATAATCCCAAGTTGCCGAACACGACAATAATGCCGTCCACTTCTTTATTCAGATTGCTCCGTTCGTCGTCCAGCCAGCGATATACTTCTTCTGCCCATTCTTCATCGCTGACCTCGTAACAGTCATCGTCCAATATTTCCCGTTGTGAATTTTGATAGTATTCTTTTGCCGTTTCGTCCAACAGGTCATAGCTTGACCAAATCATCTGTTTCATACGTCTTGAATTTTAAGTTTGACTTTTGTTTTTTTATCCCTGCCTCGGAGGGTTTCCCTCGTCCGGCGGGATTTGATTTTACGTGCGGACCACAAGGCGGACAGAAGGGAAACAAGGCAAGGAGGAAGCGGATAGTCCTATGGACGATTTCATTTGTGTTGAACAAGTATTGACGAGCTTGCGAGTTGATGGTTGTTAACCTCAAATGAAGCCGCGCCTTGCCGGTTCCCGACCGCCTTAACTTTGCACGGGAAAATCAATGGACGACGGCGGACTCTTCGTGTGGAGTATGAAGGAGTATAAAAGTATAGACGTTCCGGAACGGTAACGAGCAAAACAAAAGCGGCCTTCGGGCCGCTTTGTCTCAAAAAGGCAGGAATTACTTCTTGCCCTTCTTCGGTTTCTTTGCCGGTTCCGCAGGAACTTCCTCCTCTTTATCGACAGCCGGATAAAATTTGACTGCAACCGTCACGATGCGGTTGTGCAGCACGCCGTCTTTGTCGGTCCATTCTTCGGGTTTAAAATAGCCCTCCACGGTAAGCAGCGTGCCCTTGGTGAGCTGGTCGAACGACCCGGTATTCTCGTTCTTGCGCCACGCTTCAATGTTCATGAAAGCGGATATACGCTTGGTATCTTCGCCGTTCTTCTCCTGACGGGCCACTGCCAGCGGGAAACGTGCGACACTTGTGGTGGTGAACTGACGGACTTCGGCATCTTTTGCCACGAATCCGGTTACTGCGAAATTGTTCTCGATCTTTTTCATTGCGATTGCTTTTTGAAGTTAATAAATCAGTTTTACGGTGCATAAAAGTAGGTGCAGTAAAGGGCTGCACCAAGGATAGCGCATAAATACTCTTTATTTTGGAGGCGAAGCCCCAAACCGCAGGCCCGATAAAGGAAGATTTGTGCGATACGCCATTGGTCAAGACCATCGGGTCGCGCCCGTCTGCATACTAACTTTGCAACGAAAAACGATATGGCGACTTCAAATAGAAAGCGGTCGCGAAAAAGTCGAGGCGAAACAATCCGCAGCGGACTCGGAAACATGAAAGACCTGTCCGTCCACCGACACAAGACCGCTCCCGTTCCGGCAGGTGGGCGGGAAGAACATCAGGCGAGAAAGTGTATCGGCTGTTTGGGGTTGAAGCGGCAAGAACGATATACCGTTTAACAACCATATACGCTGCATCGTGGAAAATACTATCGGACGAAGATCCGGCAAAAGGCGTGTGCGACGTATCGATATCGCTGTCTCTATCCGGCAAGAGAAATGAGGGAAAGAAGAGGTAAAGGAAAAATGGCCGAAGTCTGCCTTGAAACAAAGCGGAGAAGCCGCCTTTGCATGAGTGGCCGTTCGATATAAAAGGATATGGCGCAGCCGAAATGTATAAAGGGGTATTTCCGAAGGAAACGGTATGAGTGTCTGTTCGGAAATAAAAGAGGGTATCGCACCCGCGTATCTGTTTTAGATTTTAGCCGGTGTAACCGGGCTGAAACTGGTACTCCAGCCCGTACTACATTTACCTTTTTTCTGTTTTGGTCTGTAATTCTACCGGCTCGTCATCCCATGTCAGTTCTTTGCCGAGAAGTTTGTAAACAGTCCCTTTGGGGAGTTCTATCTCGATTGGTACATTGTACACTTCTTCCAAATACTCCCAATGCCCACACCGGCCCCGAACGGGCTTTTCGGGCATAATCCATTCTGTTCCGTCTTTATTTACTGCCAACCATGCCATAATATCACATTTTTAGTCTGTTCCTTAGTAGTAATTTTATTCTTCTTGAGCTATCATTCTCTTACTGTATTCCAAAATTTTATCCATCGTAAGCCACTCCGGTTTTTCTCCCTCCTTGAAGCTATCATGCAGTTTTATCATAAACTCAATTTGCAATTTTTCGTCGCCAGCCCATAAGGTTTTGGGGTGTCTGTTACCGTAATTGAGGTAATACTCGCAGTCTGACCGTAAGCGGTCTAACAGTTGGTATCTGAAAACCGAATCCCTGTGTATTACTTCGTCTACCGTTACTCTTCCATTTGAATTTGTTACATCGTTTGTCATAACCTATAAAATTTTGAGTTTTCTTTTTCCCTCTTGTAGCACCTGCTACTTTCGGGCCTGATTTAATTATGTCGCCTCGAAAGGTGTCATAGCTCTTTATGCAAGGTTTCACGATTAAATACTACCCGTGCGAAGCGGAGGGTGGAGATTTTGTCGTGAACCGTCAGGCTTTGACCTTGCATACAAGAACGGCATGACAAGTACCTTTGCGACACAATTTATATCAGGCAGCCCGAAAGCGATGTGCGAACACAGGGAAGAGAAGGTCTCGTGTAAAAGGTTGATGGGCGATAAAAAGGGTTTGCAGCGAAAAGAGAAATATAAACGGGTATTCCGGGGCAGTATAAAAATTGATCGTGAGGATAAAAGGGGGATTGTGCCAGCATGTCTATTGCGAGAAAGAGGAACGGGCTGAAGCTGGTAGTTCCGGTTCAGCCCGCAAAGCGCATTGGAGGTCTTTTGCCTGTTCCTGTCAGAAATGGGCTACCATAATCCGATGTTTGAAAATCCTGTTTTTATCGCTCGGTCGCCGTTGCTTTATCCAGATATGGTGTGCTCCGTATCCGAATATGAAATAGTCGTCGAGCGTGGTTTCGTTCTTCAAGCGTTCCATACTTGCCCGAAGTTCGGTTTCGTCAGTTGCAAAAAGAATCGTGTTCATGATTCGGAAATAGATTTCTTCCGCTTCATCGCTATAGCGGCAAAAGACGTGTTCGATTGTTACGTTCATGGTTCTATTGGTTTGATTGAGGTGTTTCGGGTACATTAGTCATTATTGATTCTCCGTCTTGATTGAAAATTTCTATTGTCGGGTTGCCGTCGTTTTCTTCGGGGAGCATAGATTCCGATGTATCGGTCAATGCTTGCCACTCTTCATAGCAAAGACGGTTGTCAATGATGTTCGACACGTCCTCACAGTTCCATGAGCGGACGATTGCCTCGGCTTCTTCATAACTGTCCGCTTTCACACTGAAATAATCCCGTTCCCAACTTGTAACCTTACGGTCTTGATAAAATTTGTATTCTCCCATATCCTTGTTGTTTTAACCGCTTACTTCTACAATATCCTCTATTCTGCCGTACAGTATCGAGCGTAACGCTGTTTTGTCAATCGCATAATACTCGTGAATACTTCCGTGCTGTTTGACGAAATACCGTTTGAGGATGTCGGAAAAGTCAAAGTGATAACCGCTCAAGGCAATTCCACGTTTGAAATAGATACTTTCCCATACGTTACGGGTAATCCAGTTCTTTTCTTCCCGGTTTAACTTGCCTCCGTTGTTCAGGTGTACCCGCAATTTGTAAACCTTGCTGTCCTGCAATGTCGCCAGTTCGGGAATGTCCCATTTGACGAATTTTGTTGCTATCTGTGTCATACGTTTGCTATCGTTTAATCATGGATAATCACTTCATCACGGTATTCTGAAATTTCCTTGCCGCTTTCAAGGCGGACAACTATGGTATTGCCATAGTCGCCCACGATTGTGCCTTCCATGTAACCTTTATATGGATTGAGCAACGTGCAGGACAAACCGATAATATCGCTATCTTCTTCGTATTCGTACATAGTGAATTGTGTTTAGGTTTAGGATAACTTAATGTTCCATTTACCTTGCGAGAATATCCGAAAGCTCACGTATTCGTCCTCTAACTCGTATGTCAGTATGCGGATATAGATTTTGTCTTTGGCTGCCAATAAGGCTATTAATTCGTTGATTGCTTTTTCCGGGTATTCCCAGCGGGAATCAAATTCGGCATCTACCGTGTCGCCATACCGGTTGACAAAGCCGTTGAAATTATCGTCCAGAAATGCCTCTATCTTATTGAGGTCTTGTTTGTTTTCCGTACTTGCGTGGAAAATGTTTGTTGCGTAGTTTGCCATAACTTTGAATTTTAAGTTTTCTTTTTTCCCTCTTGTAGCATCCAGCTACTTTCGGGCTTGATTTAATTATGTCGCTTCAAAAGGTGTCATGGCTCTTTATGCAAGGTTTCACGATTAAATACTACCCGTGCGGAACGGAGGGTGGAGATTTTGTCGTGAACCGTTAGGCTTTGACCTTGCATACAAGAAAGACATGACAAGTACCTTTGCGACACAATTCATATCAGGCAGCCCGAAAGCGGATGTGCGAACACAGGGAAGAGAAGATCTCGTGTAAAAGGTTGATGGTTTATAAAAAGGGGGTTGCAGCGAAAAGAAAAATATGACGTGGAATGTTTTTTTCTTTTGGCTGTACAATGGGACCGGAGTGTTTTACGAAGTTCGGGAAAAGGTTTAGTTTAGTCCATTAGCCTATATATATGCTAAATCAAAGTAAACTATATTTAGGCAGCCAAATTTGCCTGCCTATAAGTTTTTCCTTATCTTTGTATGAACTAAAGAATACTTGCTTTTTTCTTTTGGCTGCAGTGGTTCTTGGAAGCTCACATGCAACCATCGGACGAAAAAAATCTGGTGGGAAGCTGTTCAAGAAGTCCCGATTATAAGCAAGTGCAAAGAAAGAAACAGAGTGAAAACAAAAAATTGGGAAATACCTTTAATTAACGATTTTGTTTCTTGTTTGTTCCTTAATTAAAATCGTGAAATTTTCAACAATCTGATTTTCAAATCATTATATAAACTATTTTTGAGAGATTGAATTTATTGTAAATAAACAAATAGTCTGTTTGCTTTTCAATCTGCCTGATGATTTCAGCCAATGTTGCGGTTCCTTTATTCATCGAAACTTTCTGATTTTGCGAATAGCCGTTCAGGGCATATGTCTCAAGAATAATGAATAACAGGAAAAAGACAGTTAACCTCATAATTCTTAAAATTTGAGTACAGTGTGTTTTTCTATGGACAATACGCCCACACCAAAGATTATTTTTCATATCTTTGCCTAGAGTTATTAAGTTAATACATAAAGATTTGTAACAGATGTCGAGTCTTTTTTATTGACTTCTCACATATCGGTAAGTGTTGCAGCATTTACCGATATTTCTGTTTTGAAAGGGCTGGTTCTCTTGCTCTCATTCCGGGTGTTTCTTTTTTAGATTAAATACTAGGGTTGATTTAATAGATAATTATCTGATTTTTCTCATCGTCCTGTATATAGTTGAATTTGACGTACTTCTGCAATACCTTCATCACGTGCTCGATTCCTTCTTTCTGACGGAACTTACCGGTACACGGGCGGGAAGCGATTTCCTCGTTCTTATTAATAATCTTCACTTCATAATATTGCTCCAATTTCCTGAAGACAGTTTCCAGCGGTTCATCCTTGAAAGAATAGATACCCATTCTCCACAAGAAATCATTGTCCGATGAGAAAGTCTCCTTATAGAGTTTGCCATCTTTAACTTCTACCTTTTCATGAGGTTTCAAGGTCATTTCATGTTGTGTATCGGGCTGATACACGGTAACTTTACCTTCAATCAAAGATGTCTCGAATAAACCGGAGTTTGGGTAGGCAGAGACATTGAAGGTGGTTCCCAATACTCTGATATCGTATTTCTCCGTTTCTACAATGAAAGGATGCTTCTCGTTATGTGCCACTTCGAAATATCCCTCTCCTTCCAGAATCACTTTCCTCTCTTTGGAATGAAATCCGGTTGCCGGATATTTCAAGGTAGAGTTGGAGTTCAGCCAAACAATTGTTCCGTCAGCCAAGACCAGACTAGCCCTTTGTCCTGCCGGGACGGTCATAATTTGCATTTCGGCAGAATGTTCTATCCGGTATTCCTGATATTCCTTATGGATAATAAAAGCAACCATGGCAACGACCGCCGCTATCTTTATAGACGCCCAAAGGTAACGCATCACAGGTTTCTTGTTCTCTGTTTTTTCTGCCTGTAAGTTTCCATTCCATATAGTGGCATTGTAAACACGGTGCAACTGCATCAACTGTTCCCGATTTTCTTCGCTCTCCTTCATCCAGCGTATCACTTCCTTTTTTTCTTCGGGAAGTGCGTCACCTGCAATATATTTATTCAATAGTTTCGCGTCCATACCTTTTCTTAGGTTATATATAAACTCTTTGTGGGCTTACATATATAAGACACGCCACTTGCAAAGTTCACTAGTGGAAAAAATAAAAAAAGTGCGTTATTAACCGTTTATTTGTTCCCCGGTACCGGAAGGTGTGTTCCTCGGTGCCGAAGGAGTGCTTCACCGGTGGATAACTTTATTAGAAAAATAATAAGGTATAAAGATAATCTTTCAGGTTCTTTCTCAATTGTTGCAGCGCTTTACTGATATGATAATCGGCTCCTTTCACTGTGACATTCAGCGCTTCGGCAATCTCCTTCACCGATTTGTTCTCATACCGGCTCATCATAAATGCTTTTCTTGTCTTTTCCGGTAATCCGTTCAAAGTACGGTTCACAATATCGGTTATTTCTTCAGAGAAAAGTCGGTTCGGGTCGGAAGAGTCCAAAGAAGCGATGCGAAAATCAAGTTCGTAGAGTTCATCAGCCAATATACTTTCACGGGCTTCCATTCGCAGATGTTCATTTCGCATATGATTCAATGCCTGGTTCTTTACTACGGTCATCAGGAAAGCATGGATATTTTTCACATCTTCGGTTTTCATCGTAGTCCATAAAGTTATCATGGCTTCGGAAGCTATATCTTTGGATAACATTTCGTCATGAAGATAAGACTTAGCAAATAAGAAGCAGCGTTGATAATACTCCATATAGATATTATCAAATGTCATTCCAGTGTTTATAGTATCATCCAGTCTTCCCATTTTTGTGGATTTCTCTCCTAGTTTTTATATTGGTTGGTGAAGCAAAGATAACCAAAAGAAGTTAGCTGCCAAAAAGCAGTATAGAAAAGTAAAACCATAAAGAAAAAAAAGTCCGGATGCCACTACATTTCTATTGCAAAAAAGTCCTCATCCATACTTCACTGAAATATTTTCGTAATATCTGCCTTTCACTTCCGCTTTTTTTCGTACTTTTACCCCTTGTTGGGAAGAAGTTCCTTTCCAACCCTTGAGAACAGAAAAAGAAAAAACAATATATAAAATGAATCACAAATGGAATTATCGACCCATTACACCCGAACAGGCAGAGACAAGCCAGACATTGGCCCAGGAATTAGGGATTAGCCCGATTCTTGGACAACTTTTGGTACAGCGGGGAATTACGAAGGCAGCAGACGCCAAGAAGTTTTTCCGCCCGCAGTTGCCCGACCTGCACGATCCGTTCCTGATGAAGGACATGGATATTGCAGTAGAACGTCTGAACAGGGCGATGGGAAAGAAAGAACGTATTCTAATTTATGGAGATTATGACGTAGACGGTACTACTGCTGTGGCATTGGTCTACAAGTTTATTCAACAGTTCTATTCGAACCTTGATTACTACATACCCGACCGATACAACGAAGGGTATGGTATTTCTAAAAAAGGAGTGGACTACGCCGCTGAAACCGGTGTGGGACTGATTATTGTACTCGATTGCGGAATAAAAGCAGTAGAGGAAATCACGTATGCCAAAGAAAAAGGGATTGACTTTATCATCTGCGACCATCACGTGCCGGATGATATTCTCCCGCCTGCCGTAGCCATTCTAAATGCCAAACGCCTGGACAACACGTACCCGTACACCCACCTTTCCGGTTGTGGAGTCGGTTTCAAGTTTATGCAGCGTTCGCCATTAGTAACGGTATCGAATTCCATCACCTGATTCCGTTGCTCGACATCGTAGCCGTGAGTATCGCATCGGACATCGTTCCGATTATGGGTGAAAACCGTATTCTCGCCTACCACGGTCTGAAACAACTGAACAGTAACCCGAGTATCGGCATGAAGGCCATTATCGATGTATGCGGACTTTCTGAAAAAGAAATTACTGTCAGCGATATTGTGTTTAAAATCGGACCGCGCATCAATGCATCGGGACGTATTCAGAATGGGAAAGAAGCAGTAGACCTGCTGACGGAAAAAGACTTCTCGGCGGCACTTGAGAAAGCCGGACAAATCAACCAGTACAACGAAACCCGGAAAGACCTCGACAAAAGTATGACGGAGGAAGCAAACAACATCGTTGCCAATCTGGAAGGATTAGCCGACCGCCGCTCTATTGTGCTCTACAACGAAGAATGGCACAAAGGAGTGATCGGTATCGTAGCTTCCCGTCTGACGGAAGTGTATTACCGCCCTGCCGTGGTACTGACACGGACGGATGACATGGCGACAGGTTCCGCACGTTCTGTTTCCGGCTTCGACGTATATAAAGCAATCGAGCATTGCCGCGACCTGCTGGAAAACTTCGGAGGACATACATACGCCGCCGGACTATCAATGAAAGTGGAGAATGTGGATGCTTTTACCAAACGGTTCGAAGACTACGTTTCACGGCATATCCTGCCGGAACAAACCAGTGCCGTCATCGAAATTGATGCTGAAATCGACTTCAGGGATATTTCTTCCAAATTCTTCAACGACCTGAAAAAGTTTAATCCTTTCGGTCCCGACAACACGAAACCCATTTTCTGCACTCATCACGTCTATGATTATGGAACAAGCAAAGTGGTGGGACGCGACCAGGAACATATCAAGCTCGAACTGGTTGATAATAAATCGAATAATGTAATGAACGGTATTGCGTTCGGACAGAGTTCGCACGTGCGCTATATCAAAACGAAACGTTCGTTCGACATCTGTTACACCATTGAAGAAAACACGCATAAGCGTGGCGAAGTTCAACTTCAAATCGAGGATATAAAGCCGATTGAATAAGTATCAGGAGATATTAAAACAATATTGGGGATATGACTCCTTCCGCGACTTGCAGGAGGAGATCATCACCAGTATCGGCGAAGGCAAAGATACACTGGGGCTCATGCCTACCGGAGGCGGTAAGTCCATCACCTTTCAAGTGCCTGCTCTCGCCCAGGAAGGAATTTGCATTGTCATTACTCCGCTCATCGCCCTGATGAAAGACCAGGTGCAGAACCTCCGCAAACGCGGTATCAAAGCCCTTGCCGTATATTCCGGCATGACGCGGCAGGAAATTCTCACTGCACTTGAAAACTGCATCTTCGGTGATTACAAATTCCTTTATATTTCTCCGGAACGTCTGGACACGGACATATTCCGCACCAAACTGCGGTCAATGAAAGTCTCTATGATTACGGTTGACGAAAGTCACTGTATCTCACAATGGGGATATGACTTCCGCCCCGCTTACCTGAAAATTGCCGAGATACGGGCGCTGTTACCGGGAATTCCGGTACTGGCACTGACCGCCACCGCCACTCCGGAAGTGGTGAAAGATATTCAAGCCCGCTTGGATTTCCGTGAAGAGAATGTTTTCCGCATGAGTTTCGAGCGGAAAAACTTGGCGTATATGGTACGGCAAACAGATAACAAGACTCAAGAACTGTTGCATATCTTACGAAAGGTACCGGGCAGCGCCATTATCTATGTCCGCAACAGACGACGGACCAAAGAAATCACCGAATTACTGGTAAATGAAGATATCACCGCCGACTTTTATCACGCCGGACTGGATAATGCCGTAAAGGACCTCCGTCAAAAACGTTGGCAAAGCGGAGAAGTTCGCGTGATGGTAGCTACCAATGCCTTTGGCATGGGGATCGATAAGCCCGATGTGCGTATCGTATTACATCTTGACCTCCCCGATTCTCTCGAGGCCTACTTCCAAGAAGCCGGACGTGCAGGAAGAGACGGTGAAAAAGCGTATGCCGTAATCTTATATACTAAAACGGACAGAACAACGTTACACAGGCGTGTAGTGGATACTTTTCCCGATAAAGAATATATCCTCAATGTGTACGAGCATCTGCAATATTACTATCAGATGGCAATGGGCGACGGTTTCCAATGTGTACGTGAATTTAACCTGGAAGAGTTTTGCCGGAAGTTCAAATACTTCCCGGTTCCGGTAGACAGTGCGCTGAAGATACTGACTCAAGCCGGTTATCTGGAATATACGGACGAACAGGACAACGCCTCACGCATCCTTTTTACGATTCGCCGGGACGAACTGTACAAACTGCGGGAAATGGGAACGGAAGCGGAAGCTCTGATACAGATGATTCTCCGTTCGTACACCGGAGTGTTTACCGATTATGCCTATATCAGCGAAGCCACCCTGTCCGTACGTACCGGACTGACCCGTGAACAGATTTATAACATATTGGTCACGCTTACCAAACGTCGCATCGTGGATTATATTCCGCACAAAAAGACTCCTTATATTATATATACGCGCGAACGGCAGGAACTTCGTTTTGTGCACATCCCCCCTGCTGTCTACGAAGAGCGTAAAGCTCGGTATGAAGCTCGCATCAAGGCGATGGAAGAATATGTCATTTCGGAGAATGTGTGCCGAAGCCGGATGCTGCTCCGCTACTTCGGAGAGAAAAACGAGCATAACTGCGGACAATGTGATGTTTGCCTTAGTCACCGTGCAACAGATACGCTGACCGGGAAGTCTCTTGAAGAGCTGAAAAAGAAAATAACAGAATTACTTGCCCAAAAACCGCATACGCCGGCAGAAATAGCCGAGAAAATAGAAGCGGAGAAAGAGAGAGTCAGTGAAGTCATCCAGTATTTATTGGAGGAAGGTGAATGGAAGATGCAGGATGGAATGATACATATTTCAAAATAAGTTACTACCTTTGCAAGGTAACTCAAAAATAACACAGTCATGCCGAACTTTTTTAAATCTTTCTTCTCCGGTAAGTCGGAAACTCCGGAAAGTGAAAAACAGAAAAACGATCAGAAAAATTTCGAGATTTTCAAATACGACGGTTTACGTGCGCAACGCATGGGACGTCCGGATTATGCAGTAAAATGTTTTACAGAAGCTCTTGCCATCCAGAAAGAGTTTGAAACAATGGGTTATCTTAGCCAACTCTACATTCAAATGGGAGAAACGGCAAAAGCCCGCGAACTGTTGGAAAAAATGGCTGCCATGGAACCTCATCTCACGAGTACTTTCCTGACACTGGCAAATGTATGCTTCATCCAGGAAGATTATCAGGCCATGGAAGAGGCTGCCAATAAAGCAATTGCCATTGAGGAAGGAAATGCCGTAGCTCATTATCTGCTAGGAAAAGCCCGTAAGGGACAAAACGACGACCTAATGACCATTGCCCATCTCACCAAAGCGATCACTTTGAAAGACGATTTCATCGAAGCCCGCCTGCTACGTGCAGAAGCTTTGCTGAACCTGAAACAGTATAAAGAAATGATGGAGGATATAGACGCTGTACTTGCTCAAAATCCGGAGGAAGAAACTGCCATGCTCCTGCGTGGAAAAGTGAAAGAATCCAACGGTCAGGGCGAAGAAGCGGAAGAGGATTACAAACTGGTGACGGAAATAAACCCGTTCAACGAACAGGCTTACCTTTACTTAGGACAACTTTATATCAATCAGAAGAAGCTGACGGAAGCCATCGGACTGTTTGATGAAGCCATCGAACTGAATCCGAACTTTGCAGAGGCCTACAAAGAACGCGGACGTGCTAAATTACTGAATGGTGATAAGGATGGTTCTGTAGAGGACATGAAGAAATCTTTGGAACTGAATCCGAAGGAGGAAGCTGGTCTGAATGGAGAATTCAAAAACTTGGGACCGAAACCGGAGGCACTGCCGGGAATCTTTTAAAATAAGACCGAAAGCCTATCATTATATAGTGTAGGAACTATCAGAAACGACGGATTGACATCAACATTGATAAGGCTGAAAGCCTTCCATTATATAGCGTAGAAACCATCAGGACGGATTGACATCAACATTGATAAGGCTGAAAGCCTTCCATTATATAGCGTAGGGCATCGCCCTACGTATTTATAAAACCCAAATACAAGCCCTGAAAGGGCGGAACATGAACTAACTATATGCCACAATCCCTATCAAAGAACTATATTCATCTGACTTTCAGCACTAAATACAGGAAGGACAGTATAAACGAGGATAAATTATCAGAAATATCCAAATACATCTCCGGCATTCTGAAAAACATAGACTGCCCACCTATCATAGTAGGCGGATTTACCAATCATATACATATCCTATGTATTCTCAACAAAAACATCGCATTATCCAAAATGGTAGAAGAAGTAAAACGTAGTTCGTCAAAATGGATAAAAAGTTTAGGACCCTCATATCATGATTTCTCCTGGCAAGAAGGATATGGAGCTTTCTCAGTCAGTCAATCAAAAGTTGAGACTGTAACTCGATATATTCTGGGACAAAAAGAGCATCACAAAAAAATGACCTTCCAAGATGAACTGAAAATGTTTCTAAAAGAATATCAGGTTGAATATAATGAAGAGTTTATATAGAATCATACCATGAAAGACGTAAACGTCCAAGCAGTTCCGCCCTTTCAGGGCTTATGTTAGGTGTATGCTTTTACGTAGTAACCATTCTATTTTCCGCCTTGACATAAGTTGTTAGCCGCCATATCTTTGCGCCGTAACCTTTAACAAGAATGATTATGGCAAAAGAAAAAGTAAACTATCAGGAGG
>NZ_QTMZ01000149.1:0-589 GCF_003602935.1 Bacteroides sp. AM54-2NS | reverse complement strand
AAGTTCATCAAATCAAGTCGCCCAACCTATAAGAAGCGAATCAAGAAAGCTCAACAAGGAATGAAGTTCGTAAGTTATAATCCAGTAAGTAATCCTACAATAGATTACAAGGACATTACTAATCCAACTAATCCATTTAGTGAGTATAATTATAATACAGTTTATAATACACCTGAAGCATTAGTAGTACCAGTAAGAGATACTGATGAAACTGATGTAGTAGCTAATAATCCTACAGTAGAGCCAGTAATTAATAAGCCAGTAGCTAGTAAACCTGTTACCGATAAACCTGTTACTGATAAACCTGTTACTGATAAACCTGTTACTAAAACTGCCAACTCAACTTGGAAGAGTCCATATACTAACAGAAGACAATGGTCTACAGAACTTATTAATGCCTATAAGAAGGCAGGTATTACTAATGATAATGCAATTAGAATGCTATTAGCACAAGACGCATTAGAATCTAGTTGGGGTAAGTCTGCACAAGGTAAGTACAACTTTGGCAATTTAACTACTGGTAGTTCATGGAAAGGTGATTATGTAACTGGTAATGATAAAAATGCTAAAGGTGAAGCTATTAAGCAGA
>NZ_QTMZ01000148.1:0-600 GCF_003602935.1 Bacteroides sp. AM54-2NS | reverse complement strand
TAAGCGACTCGATAGTACCCATGTTCCAAAGGAGATTCCGACTGCTTTACTTTCTTAGGAACAGAAGGAGAAATATGACCACCATCCTTTCCGTTATTTTCGACCAAGGGACCATTATCAATATCTCCAAACTCATATTGACCAGTCAATGTATTCAAATAAATCCAACAACCTTTTTCCTGTCTATGTGTCGTAGTCATAGCATTCTTGGTAGCCTGCCAGACCTCTTCCATTTTAGCCTTCACAACCGGAGAATTGGCGATATCCTTGTCTGCATGAGGGTATCGAACCTCAATGTCTTTTAAATCCGTTGTAATAACGGTATTATCTGAAAGTGTAACAACAGCAAAGACCTTAAAACAACCGGGACGTATGGCAGAAACATCACATTTCAAAGAATTACCTTCTTGCAACAGCCAACCTTGATCAGTATCCACCATATCTTCCCATTTTATCCAATATTCTATCTTGGTTGTCTGCAATCTATCAAGAAGCCCCACTTTCAATCCATACGGTTGCAACATCGTTATCTTAGAACTATTAACGGAAAATTTCACTTTACTCTTTAGCGCCTCGTCCATATCTGGATTTTCTTCGCAC
>NZ_QTMZ01000147.1:0-612 GCF_003602935.1 Bacteroides sp. AM54-2NS | reverse complement strand
GTAAGCATTCGATAAACTCCCCCTTTCATTCTAAAAATGTGATATTACTTTTGTAATCAAAGTAAAAAAGCTCAATTGTTATGTCACATCAATGGACCATGGAAGATTTTGAATCTATTTATTCCCGTTTCAGTCGAGCGGACTGTCAGTTATGGATTTTTGTTCGAATGAATGTATTCGTCCCAAACGTTTCTACGAGTGGCGTTCCAAGCTGTTGCGCAAAGGCGGCTTTATCCCGGTAAAGGTAAACAGTAAGGGCCAGGTCAGTCTTCCCCATAAGGAGAAATCCCTGCTGTCTGCCCCTCCGGTCAGCCCGTCGCCAATTCCCCAGCCGCTATGTGAGATCTCCTATCCCAATGGCGTCACAGTCCGCTTGAACAGCCCTTTGTCACCGGAGGTATTGCAAACCCTGATATTTTTGAATTCAAACCGTTAGCCTATGTTTTCTTTGAATGAATCCAACAGATATTATCTTTACCCGTATCCGACAGACATGCGTAAGAGTTTTTATACGCTTAGCGGCATCGTGACCAACCAGATGGGAAAGAATGTACGGGACGGTGACGCTTTCATTTTTATCAATGCGAATTGTACCTGTATGAAAATCCTCCA
>NZ_QTMZ01000146.1:0-617 GCF_003602935.1 Bacteroides sp. AM54-2NS | reverse complement strand
GACTACTGGCACAATTAGAATTATTCCAAACGTCAATAAAATCTTTAAATTCTCCATACGCATAATAATAGATTAGTAAATAGTGTATTTAAGGACAAAATGAGGGCTTAACATGAAGTACTATTCATTCACTTCTTTTTGTGCATCTTTATACGTAGGCATATACAAATCGTTGATAAGTCCGCACATTTCAGAAGTTCAAAAGGTTTGTGGGCTGAATAGCAATTCATGCAATCCTTTCATTTTTCCTAATGATTGGTATGGGGGTGTTAGTAGTTTCACAGAAGCTTAGCGCACGATATACATCTGATGCGCTCACTGTCTGACTAATAATTTTACTCTATCACTACATAAAGTTCAAATAGAAACACTACCTAAATCTAAAGGGGCGGGGGTATGATTTTAGATACTACCTAAATCTAAAGGGGCGGGGGTATGATTTTAGATACTACCAAATTGGGGTTGGGGTATATAATATAAATAAATCTCATTAAAAGGTAGTACGCTAATATATCTATATATTGTCAGATTCAAATAGATTGCCTACATTTGCATAAACTCATAATTATATGAATTATGGAATATATTAATGAATTTCACAAGCAATGGATAGAGCG
>NZ_QTMZ01000145.1:0-656 GCF_003602935.1 Bacteroides sp. AM54-2NS | reverse complement strand
ACAATCGTCAAATTCTGCTTGAGGTCTTGTGACTGTGAACAATCTTCCTTTTCCTCGGAAAAGAGTATTCTTCACACATAATTTGTCTTTATGTCTTTTCTTGCGGCTTTTGGGAGCAGAAAATATCCCTCCACAGGCTGAAAGGTCTCGAAAGGAGGGAAGAAAGAAACGGTTAAGCGAACGCAGAGGGAATTTATCCACTATGCTGAGCGTAAGTTTCTTCAACGTAGTTAAACCAAGTCCAGCGACATGGGCGACAAACTTATTTGTATCACTAAAATTGAAAGGCAATGAAGATTATCATCCTGCATGATGCTGACGCACGCATCGAGTATCTTGACGTAGCCGACCATCTTATCGGCTCTGACATCGAGGAGTTCCTCACCAGACAGGGCTTCTCAGTGAACAACATCACATGGCTTGTCACATCGGCAGACCATATCCCAGTGGTTTACCACAAGTACGACATCGACCGCAAGACCGGCGAGGCGACTCACACCCAACGAGAGGCGGAACTTAAAGACCTCACCATCCACGGACAACTCCTGGCATTGCAGCACCGGGAGCAGGACGAGCTGAAAGCGGCTCTTCGCAAGTACGGCACGGAGGTGGACGGAGGCTTTGAGGTGCATTTCGAGGGAGAGCAGCCCATCGTG
>NZ_QTMZ01000144.1:0-658 GCF_003602935.1 Bacteroides sp. AM54-2NS | reverse complement strand
ACAATCGTCAAATTCTGCTTGAGGTCTTGTGACTGTGAACAATCTTCCTTTTCCTCGGAAAAGAGTATTCTTCACACATAATTTGTCTTTATGTCTTTTCTTGCGGCTTGTGGGAGCAGAAAATATCCCTCCACAGGCTGAAAGGTCTCGAAAGGAGGGAAGAGAAAGAAACGGTTAAGCGAACGCAGAGGGAATTTATTCACTATGCTGAGCGTAAGTTTCTTCAACGTAGTTAAACAAGTCCAGCGACATGGGCGACAAACTTATTTGTATCACTAAAAATAGAAAGGCAATGAAGATTATCATCCTGCATGATGCTGACGCACGCATCGAGTATCTTGACGTAGCCGACCACCTTCTCGGCTCAGACATCGAGGAGTTCCTCACCAGACAGGGCTTCTCAGTGAACAACATCACATGGCTTGTCACATCGGCAGACCATATCCCAGTGGTTTACCACAAGTATGACATCGACTGCAAGACCGGCGAGGCAACCCACACCAAACGAGAGGCAGAACTGCAAGACCTCACTATCCACGGACAACTCCAGGCATTGCAGCACCGGGAGCAGGACGAGCTGAAAGCGGCTCTTCGCAAGTACGGCACGGAGGTGGACGGAGGCTTTGAGGTGCATTTCGAGGGAGAGCAGCCCATCGTG
>NZ_QTMZ01000143.1:0-695 GCF_003602935.1 Bacteroides sp. AM54-2NS | reverse complement strand
GGCTTAATTATATAGCGAGGGCGAACGCCCTACGTAAAAACGACAATCTGAATTTGCGCCCTGAAAGGGCATAATTGTATACAGTTCCGCCTTTCAGGGCTTGTGGCTGGTGTGTTTTTTTCGTAGGGCGTTGCCCTACGCTATATAATTAAGCCTTTCAGGGCACCCCAATAAATATATAATTGTAAGGCTTTCAGCCTAACTGCAAAATTCCCATTTAACCGATAAATTCCCATTTAATTAAGAACTGCATAAAAAAGAGAAATGCTTACTCTTACCTTTTTATTTCTCCTTTTATTTTTGACAAAGAAGAAAATTGTCGTATCTTTGTGATACTCTTCATATCAACCAGGCAGGGAACCTGCCTCGTTTTCGTGGCAGGCATTTTTATGCCTGTCCTGATGCTTCATATGGCGGTTTCGTACCCCCGTGTGGAGTGTTAATGCACCCACTGCCTGGTTGGTGAAGAGTAACGGGAAAGGCGGAACCGCTCTTATTTCATAGAAAATCTTCGGGCTCAGTTGTAATTCTTGGGGGATTAAGTTTAGTCAATTCCCTTCATGCATATACCTTTGCTAGCCTAAAAAGGAAGAAGCTCATATCCACTACTCCTCTAAATGATGCCCTAAATGCTTTGATTTTAGCATTAAATGCTTCCGCTGCTGCATTTGTACTCCTGTTCACAAAGAAGTTCA
>NZ_QTMZ01000142.1:0-698 GCF_003602935.1 Bacteroides sp. AM54-2NS | reverse complement strand
ATGGTGTCCCCCAAAGCCAACAATCAGTTATTGCACTGTAAAATTGATTAATTAACTTCTAAAAAATCAGAGATATGAAAAAGATTGAAAATTCATTCGCAGTAACAGGTTTTATCGGTAAGGATGCAGAAATCCGTAGTTTTGAAACAGCAAGCGTAGCACGCTTTTCTATCGCGGTCAGCCGTGCAGACAAGACAGGTGAAGAAACCTCTTATGTTTCCGCTTTCATGGGGATTGAAGCCTGGAGAAAGAATGAAGCACTGGATTCCTTCGATGTATTGAAAAAAGGTGAGCTGATAACCGTTGAAGGCTACTTTAAGCCGGAAGAATGGACGGATTCTAAAAGTGGGGAGAAGCGTAACCGCATTGTGATGGTAGCCACCAAGTTTTATCCGGCTCCGGAAAAAGAAGAAGAAAAACCGGATCAGCCTAAACAGAAGGCTGTCTCTAAAAAGAAAAAAGCAAGCAAATGATTGAAGCGGCCTAGTGCCGCTTTTTTTTGCTACATATCCGAGAGTGTTTTTGCGTTCACGCAGTATTCTTCCCCACCCTCCCCTTCATCGGAATGACTGTTCTCATTCCCGGTTTGCCCGTAGTCATCCGCTATGCGGCTGATTATGGGCAAACCAGAAAAGAGAAGTTCCAAACGTGGGCGGGATTGCAATGGTCATCATCCGGAGCTTCGGCATTGCCGAAAC
>NZ_QTMZ01000141.1:0-712 GCF_003602935.1 Bacteroides sp. AM54-2NS | reverse complement strand
TGTCATCTGTGAATAATCAGGAGAGAGTCTGTTGGCTATGTGGCTTGCAGACTCTTTCTTCCTTTGACTGCAAAAACTCTTTTAGGACAATCCTCCAATGAGGTTATGGCTGTTGTAACTGAAATACCTTGGGAGCAAGTTGTGCGGTTTGCTCACTTGCTCCAGTCCTGTTATAGAAGCGATGCTTCGACACCTGTATAGCGATACGTCGCCAAAGTCCCTTCGCCGTTTTAAGCGTCTCTGTACCTTGTTATAGGAATGGTCATTTCGCCTTTTGGTTTTACTCGTCTGTCTTTTGCGACTCTTCCTTGTCGGACACAGAACTTGGTCTTAGCATGATGACAGTGCTATCGCCAATCCTCTGATGTCTGTCCTCTTTTGGCTTGATGCCTCTATTGCTAAGCTGACCCTTAGGCTTGTCGTTCATCGTGCATCAGTGTTCATGCTCCTCACTCTTCTGATGATACAGCTGTAAGGTCGGATTTCCCGCTTCGTTTCTCCAGGCATACAGCCATAGCAGTGCCCCTGTCTGTTGCATACGGATTGCCTCCTTGCTTACAACCTTTGTTCCATTGTTTGGCCCCGTCTTTTTCTGAATTGAGCTATTTGAAAGCCACTTATTTTTACCATGCAAAGGTAGCGTGATGCTGCGAAGGACTTCCTCCTTCTTGTGTGGCCGCTATCGCTGTGACCAATAAAATAGTGCGTAATC
>NZ_QTMZ01000140.1:0-714 GCF_003602935.1 Bacteroides sp. AM54-2NS | reverse complement strand
TGTCATCTGTGAATAATCAGGAGAGAGTCTGTTGGCTATGTGGCTTGCAGACTCTTTCTTCCTTTGACTGCAAAAACTCTTTTAGGACAATCCTCCAATGAGGTTATGGTTGTTGTAACTGAAATATCTTAGGAGCAAGTTGTGCGGTTTGCTCACTTGCTCCAGTCCTGTTATAGAAGCTATGCTTCGACAGCTGTATAGCTACACGTCGCCAAAGTCCCTTCGCCGTTTTAAGCGTCTCTTTACCTTGTTATAGGAATGGTTATTTCGCCTTTTGGTTTTACTCGTCTGTCTTTTGCAACTCTTCCTTGTCGGACACAGAACTTGGCTTTGGCATGATGAGAGTGTTATCGCCAATCCTCTGATGTCTATCCTCCTTTGGCTTGATGCCTCTGTTGGTAAGCTGCACCTTTGTGGCTTGTCGTTCATTGTGCATCATTGTTCATGCTCCTCCATCTTCTGCTGATACAGCTGTAAGGTCGGATTTCCCGCTTCGTTACTCCAGGCATACCGCCATAGCAGTGCCTCTGTCAGTTGCATACGGATTGCCTCCTTGCTTACAACCTTTGTTCCATTGTTTGGCCCCGTCTTTTTCTGAATTGAGTTATTTGAAAGCCACTTATTTTTACCATGCAAAGGTAGCGTGATGCTGCGAAGGACTTCCTCCTTCTTGTGTGGCCGCTATCGCTGTGACCAATAAAATAGTGCGTAATC
>NZ_QTMZ01000014.1:0-139522 GCF_003602935.1 Bacteroides sp. AM54-2NS | reverse complement strand
ACTTGTTTGAATGTATTCTTCATGGTAAGGACTGCGACAAGAAGGCTCTTCTGCCATGTTTCTATAAACCGGAATGTTAAAACAAAAATATTTTCTTACGGGCATTTTTATTTTATCGGCTGAAAGACAGCCGATAAAATTGGCGTGGCGGAAAATAGTATGGTTACTTGAATGACTATAAATCAAAACCTTATGGTGAAAGTATGTGCAAAATATAGAAATATTCATCCTTCACTCCCTTCACCATTCTTTTATATGCTATAAGCTAAAGTAAATATGCTATAAGGAAAAACGAATATGCTATAAGCTAAAATAAATATGCTCATAGCAAACGCTCCATCAAGTATTAATACTTGAGTTATAGGCTATTAATACTTTGTATCTAGGTTATTAATACTTGAGTTGTTGGATATATATACCCAGGACGCAGGATATATATATCCAACGTGCAGGATATATATGCCCAATACATTGGATATATATACCCAACAAATTGGATGTATACACCCATTAATCTATATGATGTAAGCATCTCTACAGTGCTATCTTGTCATTTATCCTTCGGATTTTTATCTTTGTAAGCGTCTCTGCGATGCCGTATTGTTTTATTTGCCATTGTGAAGGAGGTGAAGGATGGTTCTTTCTGTATTTTGCATCCTCTTTCACCATAAAGTTTTGATTTATAGTCATTCAGCTAAAGGTGAAACCGGTGAACCTTCAAAATGAATCTTATAGTTGCAAGTAGTCTTTAGACGGTTCTGTCTTAAGCTTATTGCTGTAAACTTCAATTAATACTGATTTTCTTTTCTCTTTTCTGATTTTATATTCTATCTTTGCAATGCTCTTTATCAAAATCCACAGCAGGGAAGCCTGCTGTATCTAATGTGGCAAGCTTTTTTTATGCTTGTCCCATTTTCCTATATGGCGGTTTCGCACCCCCATGTAGGATGTTAATGCACCTACTGCCTGTTGTGGATGGTGAAGAGCAATGGGACAGGCGGAACCGCTTCTTTTATTCCTTAAAACTACCTTTCTGTATCGCCCCATTAAACTTAATTTATTCACCATTAATTAAAATTCTTATGGAAGAAGTTTTAAGCAACCAGGAGGCCCGTCCGGGGGACACGACGCAACTCATGCACGCTATCTTTTCATCCGATGATGAAATGATGTCTTTTTATCTGACCCTCAATTGTTTTATGAATCCTGAAAGCTATCTAGTGGAACGAACAGATCGAAAGAGACTGGAGGATTTAGCTAATACGCTTTATAGTAATGTGGCGGCCTTTGAAGCCATCCGTACTTATAAGTCGATAAGTGTGAAAGAGGTGATTAGAGGATTCGGCGCGCACATGATGAATACGCAAATCTCCAATACCAATCGTTTCCAGAGTGCTGATGCAGTGGGAACGTTAATGAATTGTATACTGAATACCACTAAAAACAGTTGGCAATTTAAAAAAATGGATCGGAATAACAATATACATCTTCAGAATGTACGATACTTATTGAATCGGTTGGATGCGGCAGAATCTAATGAAGAGAAGAATCGTGAAGAAGTAGCGGTATAAACAGCTTTATAGAGCTCATTTAGTGATTATGGTTTAGTTGAGAGTATGATATGAGATACATCACATGTGACGCTATCGCTAAACCCTAATCATTTTGTCAATGATAGAAATATTTATAGATAATGACAGTTTGAAGCGGTAAACATCTTCCTCCAGATGGGAGGGCTACAATAACTTCATGAACTCTGTTATAGTTACAATTTTTGTCCGGTTATGTTTTTCTAGGACTAATAAATCTTTGTCTCCAGTAACAATGTAGTTAGCTTTGATCGTATCGGCTAGAGAGAGTAAATAAAGATCTTTTTTGTCTCTAATCTCTGATTTGCTTTTTGTTTGGATGACGACATATTTCCCGTATAAATGGATAAGTTTAAGTGTATCGTCTAGATCTTCCGGACGAATATATTTTCGTATTTTCTCCCGCGAAGAAACATCATAGAATTCATCTAGCAGCTCACGGCATACATATATTTCTAATGAGGGATGGGTAAGTAATGTGCGCATAGTCGCAATCTTGCGTCCTAGCATGAATGAAATCCATAGATTTGTATCAATAATTATTCTCATTTCTCGTATCTTATAGCATTTAATTCTGCAAGAATTTCTTCTTCAGAAAGATTCACTCTTTTTGGACGTGATGCTATATAGTCTTTTAAAAAGTCTTCTCTGATATCAATGTCCCAACCCATTTTCTTTGCAAGCTCTTTGAAGAATTTTATATCAGACTTTGGTATACTCAAAAAAACACCTTGATTCATAGTTGTATCCATAACTATTTCCCTTTCATTATTAAGTATCTAACGAATACAAAGATAAGAAAGTTCTCTTGTTTCTCAAATCATTTACCATATCTTTATTTCACTTTAGCAAAAATGAAGGATAACATACTGGGCACAAACAATGTGAGGTTATCGCTTGCCTAGTACCAACAGACTTTCCGGTCCCATATTGAACAACAGATCTATGATACTCAAATTAGGCAGGAAACCCAGTTTGGACTCAAAAACCTGATAGTAAGGTTGTGGAACAAACTCTGTATCCACTTCCCTGAAATCCTTTTTCGGATGAATTACTTCCCGAAAATCGGATTCTCCGGGAGCAAACTCCATCTTATATTCGGAAGTGCGCTCAATGGTGGGGTGAATATCAATCAGTTCACAGACCATCCGGCAGAGTTCTTCGTTGAAATCGATTAAAAACTCGTATTTCTTTTCATAGAAGGGGCGGAAGTCGTCCTTGTAGTACTCAAAGAAAGGAGTATTGTTGTAGGCCGATTCGATGGCGTTCCAGTGCAGATGTCTCCAGTTGCCGTGGTCGGAGATGCGGATATCCTTCATTGGGCACTTCAATGTATCGGGCTTTACGGTTGGGATGGAAAGAGCTAACTCACCCGATGGGCCGGCAATGGTGCACCGGTTGCGGTAGGTTTGTTTTATATAGTGGTCGTATTGTTCTACAAATACCTTGTCATAAGCCAGTAGTTTGGTATAATATTCAACGGGAGCGAGATAGGCTGAAGATAAATAAGCGATGTTCATTTCTTTCATTTTAATTCGTTTAGGAGGCTCTGTTATTAAGGATATTATGAGATATTATGAAGGGGTTGTTTCTTTGATGATCCGGAAGATTATTTCACTGTTCTGAAGAAACGCCTCCATCGATATCCGTCAAATAAACCTGTTTCTTTTTCTTTAGAGAACCAAATGATGGAGGCTTTTCCGATGATATGGTCTTGCGGGACAAATCCGAAGAGCCGTGAGTCGGAGAAGTTGACGGTATTGTTAGACCCCATCCAATAGTAATCTTTGGTGAAATAACAGTGTTGTGTGGGTTTTCCGTCCACGTAGAGAGTGTCGTTCTTTATTTCTGCCTGTTTGCCTTCGTGCATCACGAGGGTATTCCGCAGCAAGGTCATGTTCCAGGGATAGACCCGGATAAATTTCCCTTTTCCGGGGACAATCAGCGGATTTGGTTCGGCATCTTCTTTGTTTGACAAAGGTTGGACGAAACTCTCTTTCCCATTCATGGCCTGTTCCAACAGATAATATTCGTAACGGCTGAAACTGCGTACATGGGTGCTGTCATTACTTCCCATCAATCCGTCGTTGGTGATGGAAAGGGTATGCATGAGTGACGTAATCAGATTTTCTTTTGAGGCGGGATACGAATAAAGTCTTTTCTTATCCGGGTTAAACTGTGCCTCCGGAGAAATAACGGAGAAAAGAGAATCGACCAATAACGTATCTCCCGGAACTCCGAGACAGCGGCTGATATAGATTTCCCGACGGTCGATGACAGGTTGCCGGATTCCGGCAGGATTATTGAATACTACGATGTCTTGCCGACGCACAGGACTCTCGCACCAGCGGTGATAAGAAAAAAGCGACATGAAAGGAACCCGCAGCCCGTAACTCCATTTGTTGACCAGGATACGTTCACCCTGAAAAATGGAATTCTCCATGCCGGTGGAAGGGATAAGGCAGGATGTGAAAGCAAATCCCCGGAGCAGAAGCACTACGGCTACTGCTCCGGCAAATGCTAGTATCCATTTGAATTTACGAATGTTCATCAACTTTTATCACCTTATCACTCTATTCTATCCGTACACTTATCAGTCTACCCACTTGAAGAGCCGGTTCCAGCGAATCTTGCCGTCGAACCATCCACGGTCTTTGTCAAGCGATAGCCATACAACAATCGGTTTGCCCACTACGTGATCTTCGGGTACAAAACCCCAATAACGGGAGTCGGCGGAGTTGTGACGGTTGTCACCCATCATCCAGTAATAATCCATTTTGAAGGTGTACTCGTTGGTCTTTTCACCGTTGATGTAGATACCGTCCGGTTTCACTTCCAGCTTATTGCCTTCGTAGGCTACGATGCAACGCTCATAGATAGGCAGATTGTCTTCTGTGAGGGTAATGGTAGCTCCTTTGGCAGGAATCCAGATCGGACCGTAATTGTTGCGGTTCCATTTGGTATAAAGATTGAGCGGATACATCTGTCCGGCATAATCTTCGGGTTCCATTACTATTTTGCTGATTAGCTTTTTGTTGCCCAAAAGCGTTTCATACATCTTCTTGGTTAGCGGGAAATGATATACCGGATTCAGTTTGCCCTGTGCATTCCGGCTGTCCAGTCCCATTTCCAGCAGTCCGCTTTCCCAGCCGGAGTCTTCTATCAGCATGGTGTCGTCCTTGCTGATACCCAGTTCACGAAGCATATCTTCGGGAATGTACGGACCGGTGGTCTGTACGAAATAGTTGAATTGCAGGTTTTCGGGGTTCTCAATCGCTTTACCGTCAATCATCACCTGTCCGTCTACAATCTGAAGGGTGTCACCGGGCAGGCCGACACAACGCTTCACATAATTCTCGCGACGGTCTACCGGACGCCAAAGGACTTCACCGTAAGTGCGCGGGTTGTTCATTATCTGTTTACGTCCCGCAGCATAGTACAAATCATAGATGGCACGTTGCTGGGCGCGTGTCAGACTATCCATTTCAATCTGTTTGGAATAGATACGTTGTCCCTCGCCATAAGCCAGCGTATAGAAGTCCGTTGTCTGTTGGTAGTTCACTGCTACCGTATCTCCTGCGGGGAAGTTGAAGACAACAATGTCATTCAGTTTCACTTTGCCGAAGCCCGGTACCCGTTTGTACTTCCATTGTGGCCACTCGATATATGATTTAGTATTGAAGACAGGTAATGTATGCTGCGCCAACGGCATGGAAAGGGGAGTGTTCGGTACGCGGGGACCGTAACTCATCTTGCTCACATACAGGAAGTCGCCCACCAGCAATGATTTTTCCAGCGAAGAAGAAGGAATCTGATAATTCTGGAAGATGTAGATATTGACGAAGTAGACAGCAACCAACGCAAACACGATGGCGTCTACCCAGCTCATGATACTGCGGACAGCCGGATTCTTCGACTTCTTCCAAAAAGACCAGGGAATTTTCTTTGTGATATAAATATCGAAAATGAAAGGAACAACAATTAATCCCCACCAACTCCGTACCCAGATTAGGAAGATGAGGTAAAGTAGAATAGCAGTGGCACATTTGATCCATTGTGCGCGTGTGGCTTGTCTCATAATGTTATATTTGTTTAGAACTAGCTTCTGATATTTTAGTCATTTAAGAACGGGAATAAATCACTCATACCCAAAAAACCTTCGTGTGTAGCAGTATATTCGGCTGCCAATACGGCTCCCAATACAAACCCGCCGCGGCTCTTGGCATCGTGGGTGATAGAAATGGTGTCTACATCGGACTCATAACGGATGGTATGAAGTCCGAAAACTTCACCCTCACGGATCGAGCTGATAGGAAGTTCGTTAGGAGCACAATCGTTGGTTCCGCTAATGGCTCCGTCCGGCGCAAGGAAAGTTCCTTTCACCCATTTGTCCTTACGGTCTATCTTTTCCAGAATACCTTCCGCCAGTGTAATAGCTGTTCCGCTGGGGGCATCCAGCTTGTGGATATGATGTGTCTCGCTCATGGTGACATCGTATGCAGGGAACTGATTCATGATTTTAGCCAGATACTTGTTGAGAGCGGAGAAGATGCTGACTCCCAGGCTGAAGTTGGACGACCAGAAGAGTGTTTTGCCCCCTTCCGTGCAGAGCTTCTTGATTTCTTCGCCGTGCTCGGCCATCCATCCGGTACTGCCCGATACCAGTTTCACACCGGCTTTGAACGCTTTCATATAATTGCTGTAAGCTACCATCGGATTGGTAAACTCAATGGCCACATCGGCCGATTTGAATGCTTCCGATTCGAAGTCATCCTGATTATTGATGTCAATGATGCAGACGATTTCATGTCCGCGACTACGGGCAACCTTTTCTATCTCTTTGCCCATCTTTCCGTAACCGATCAGTGCTATTTTCATTGTTTTCTGACTTATATTCAAAATAATAGTCGCAAAGATAAGATTTTTATTACATTTGCAGCGCACATTAACGTCTTGTTAACATGGAACATCTTCTCCACTACGTGTGGAAGCATAAATTATTTCCCCTGAAAGTACTGCAAACCACCAACGGCTTACCGGTAGAAGTGATTGACCCCGGTCTGCAAAACCCCAACGCCGGTCCCGACTTTTTCAACGCGAAACTAAAGATTGACGGCGCCTTATGGGTGGGAAACATCGAAATACATACACATTCTTCCGACTGGTTCCGCCACGGACATCATTCTGACAAAACATACGATTCTGTGATTCTTCATGTAGTAAGCGAAGCAGATACGGAAATAACCCGTTCCAACGGTGAACAGATACCGCAACTGTTACTTACCTGTCCGGAAAATGTGCAATTGCATTACCACGAACTTTGTGTCGCGGATCATTATCCGGCTTGCTATCCCATTCTTGCCTCTCTTCCCAAACTTACCATTCATTCCTGGCTGACCGCTTTGCAAACGGAACGTTTGGAGCAGAAAGCGCAATTAATCACACAGCGTCTCAAACATTGTAACCGTAATTGGGAAGATGCTTTTTTTATCACCCTTGCCCGTAATTTCGGTTTTGGCTTAAATGGAGATGCTTTTGAGACGTGGGCGGGATTACTGCCGTTTCGGGCGATGGACAAGCACCGGAATGATTTGTTTCAGATAGAGGCTTTTTTCTATGGCTTGGCGGGATTGTTGGAAGAAACGTTTCTGAAAAAGGAACAGGAAGACGAGTATAGTCTCCGTCTTTGTAAGGAGTTCCGTTATTTGCAGCGGAAGTTTGAAATCGGGCAGGGGATGGATGCTACGTTATGGCGTTTTCTACGGCTTCGTCCGGAAAACTTTCCGCATATTCGTCTGGCGCAGTTGGCTTATCTCTATCAGAAAGGGGATAAGTTGTTTTCACGTTTGCTGGAAGCGGAAACTCTGGCAGATGTGAGAACCTTGCTGAATGCCCGTACGTCTCTCTATTGGGAAAATCATTATTTATTCGGACGACTTTCTTCACAAAAGGAGAAGGCGATGGGAGAGCGTTCCAAGGATTTGATAATCATAAATACAGTGGTTCCTTTTCTTTATACATACGGCTTGCATAAGGCAGATGAACGAATGTGTGAACGTGCCGGACGTTTTCTGGAAGAATTGAAGGCGGAGAGCAATCATATTATCCGTTCGTGGAGTGATGCCGGGCTTCCGGTTGTCAGTGCGGCGGATAGTCAGGCGTTGATACAGTTGCAAAAAGAGTATTGTGATAAGCGAAAGTGTCTGTACTGTCGCTTCGGTTATGAATATCTGAAACATACATAGATTTGGGAAATTGATTATATAGGCGCAAATATTTAGTTCTTAAAATAACCAAGATGCCAAACTTGTCATTATCTTTGCGCCGTCAATTAAACTCTTAATTTGTATAGTGTTATGAGAGCTAAAAAGTTTGTATGCTGCTTGCTGGCTATGCTGCTGCTCGCCGGTGTTTCGTTTATCTCCTGCGGTAATAGTTCCAAGGCAAAAGCCGATAGTGAACTGACTACGCAAGACGGTGAAGATTTCAAATCGTTTCTGGATAAATTTACTTCCAGTGCAGCCTTCCAGTATACTCGTATCAAGTTCCCATTAAAGACCCCGATTACTTTGTTGGCAGATGACGGCGAAACCGAAAAAACGTTCCCTTTCACCGAGGAAAAATGGCCGTTGCTGGATAGCGAAACTATGAAGGAAGAACGTATCACCCAGGAAGAAGGGGGAATTTATGTCTCCAAGTTTACGCTGAATGAACCGAAACACAAAATCTTTGAAGCGGGCTATGAAGAGTCCGAAGTGGATTTGCGTGTCGAGTTCGAATTGCAGGCCGACGGGAAATGGTATGTGGTGGATTGCTATACAGGCTGGTATGGATATGACTTGCCGATTGGGGAGTTAAAACAAACCATCCAGAATGTAAAAGAAGAAAATACCACATTCAAAGAAATACATCCGTAGAGATAAGTATCAATATCAAGTATTAAGTATTAGCCAGTCGTTTAATACTTAATACTTATTATTAGGGTTCTCCTACATAATATCCTAGTTCGGATTCTTTTCCGTCTACCATCTCCCTGACAATGCCGTTTTTAGTGTTGAAATCCTGATAGAGTTCTTCATAATCACGTGTATAATCTGCGTCGGGGACTACGTTAACATCAAATTTTAGTTCTGCTTTTCCATTTGGGAGCATATTGCCGAAAATCCGGATGCGGTGAACCACTTCGCCTACATTCTTGATGCTGTTGTAGGTTGCCTTGAATTGCCTGATACCGTCTTCGGGAATGATGATATGCGAACTTTTATCCAGAATGATACAGCCACAGGAAGGTTGCATTTCTGAAATGATTAACGGAGCGTCTCCCGTGTTGGTGATGGTAAACATGATATCGAGTTGCTGACCTTGCTTGATAGGGTAATAGTGCCTGACGGAATCTTTTATCGTCATGCTGGTGGGACGTACTTCCTTCCTGCACCCTGTAAAGCAGAGCGGAAGTGCCATCAGTAGTAAAATATAGAATATAGATTTATTCATTGTTGCCATTTATTTTTGTTATATCACTTTTTCAGCATCTAAGGGATGAATGCAATTTCATCGATACCCATTTGCGTTCCCGGTTTCTTTAAACAACTGATTTTTATGCTTAATTGTTCTGTTCCGTTCAGGTCTGCCGGAACGGTGGCTTTCATCATTTCTCCTTTTTCCGGGGAGTCTTCCGGTTTCAAGTCTATTGTTTTATAGGCTACTCCGTCTTTCAGCAGTTGAATCTGCTGTGGCGCATAGATGCGGTGGCGGGGAAGATTCAGAAAACTGATATAGAATGTTCCTGATGCATTGAGTCCTTTAACCGGCAGGTCGATGGTACATTCTTCTCCCGGAATGATAACCCAACCGCAATGATAGTCTCCGGGTAAACCGTGAGTGCCGTCGGTCAGTTTCTTTGAATCATTTTTATTTAGTTTAGGGGTTGCGGAAGGATTCATTCCCAGAAACAAACTTTTCTTTATGTCGGAAGCAAGTATATATTGTTCCCATTCCTTTATATAATAGTCAATCTCATAGGCTGACTCGTTATAATATTCCATTCCGGCAAATGCTTTATGCTCTTTGAGTTGGGCGATCCATTCACGGGTTTGGGGGAGCGGCTGAATATCCTTTCCATTCCGCTTGGCATATCCGTAAGCGTCGAAACCGTGGTCACGTGCTAATTCCATGCGCGTGAAAGACAAAGCGGTCTGAAGTTCGTGCAGCTTTTTGCGCTCTTTCCCTTTTGCTTCGGAAACAAAATCTCCCATTTCATCATAGAATTTGATAAACTTCTCCGGATAGAGGAATCCTTTTTCCGATTCTCTGATACCGGCGTAAAGTCCGAGCCGCTTTCCGGATTGGGCGTTGTTTTCTAGCTCTGTGTAGTAATCGTACAGCCATTTTTTGGATACCGGGTATTCCTGATTAAAATAGCTTTTAATTAATTCATCAACCGGAAGTTCCGGGTTGATAAGAAGGGCTGATAATACAAAAGTCCTCATTTCATCGAAAGAAGAATAGCTGTAACCGCTTCCGTTGAAGAATATGCCGCTGGCTCCGTGTTGTTTGAAAAGTTGGAGTCTTTGCTGGGCTATCTTTAATATGGGGAAAGGAGTGAGGTAGTCGTCGAAGTTGTTGATATAGTCCCATATATAGATGTTGTTCGTTACTTTCTTCCAGTTGTCGAGTTGTTCCGCAAATTTCTTGTCTTGCTCGTCCTTGCCGTCTGTCCGGCGGAGCGGGTAGTCGATAGCGCTGACAATTACCCCGACGTTGGACGGGAGTTGCTTGTCTGTGACTTGTTGCGTGGTCAGGTAGGAAGTTGTAAAGAACGTGTGTTTGGGAAAACGCTGCGACAGGCGGAGGATCAGTTCCGTAACGGCGGGAGTTGCGTTCTTCTCTGTATTTCCCAATGCGGTGCAGGTGGTACACGTACAGGCGTACGGAGTATCATCCGGTGCGATTACAAAACGGAAATTCCCCTTTTCACCGAAGTTATCTACGATGTAATTTTCTATCTGGCGATACATGTCCTCGGAAGAGAAACACAGTTGTGAGTCATCTGTTTTCCCGTGAATGGTGGCATATACTTTCTCTGCATCCTTTCCCAGTACTTTTCGCAGGTTGTGTCCCCATATTCCCCAGCTGTCGTCAAAGTTGTTCAGGCCGATAACGCCTGTATGATCGGCGTTCAGGCCGTATGGAGAATAAATACTTTGATAGTCAAATGCAAAAGCTCCGCAAGTATCGTTGAGATTGATAAGGGCGGGAGGAAGATCCGAACCGTCTATGCGCGGGTCTTCTTTGCTGATCTTCTTTATCAGTTGGTATTGCAGCCATAACATTTGTTTGCCGTCACTTGCGGTCAGTCTGATATCCGAACCTTTGCAGGCTACTTTGAATCCTCTCTGCAATGTCGGGTCTATCTGTATGATGATACGCCACATATCCATCTCGGAGACACCGAAAGCGACCATTTCATCGTCGTTTGCACGTTTCTTGAGGTGCTCGTACAGGTATTTGGCCCATCGGGTATCTCTGTCCGTCGGATCTTCGCCGATTGTGATGAGGTATCCTTCTTTAGATGGGAACATCTCTGTGCGTGCCTGCATGCGGCAGCCGGATAAAAGGCAGCAAATACATATCATTCCTGCCAATATGGGGCAAAGCGTGTCAGAATGAAATATAGACTTGTGCATAGATGTTATATAAGTTTTTATAGCGTGTCGATATGGATTCTATCGGGTTGAGCGGACTGCTCCCTCGCACGGTGTTGGTCTGGTTATAATAGGTATTCCAAGTACCCATCAGACCTATGGTAATATTAGGACTGACCATGTATTGGCCTCCCAGTCCTACCATTGTATTGGTGTGTGAGAAAGAGCCGGGCAGCGCGTAATCCAATACAGCCGTTTCCGGGGCCGATCCGATACTTGCCATGGCGTTGATATTCGTCTTTCCGTCATTAGCCGGGAAGTATTTGGCACCAATCTGTGCATTGTAGTAGAAGTTGGAATTGAAGAAATGCATATCTATCTTCGTGTTGAGGCGAACGACTTCGATCGTTTTGGCTAATTCTCCGCCTACGGTGAGCAGGTTGGTCTTTGACTCATTCCAGCCGGTAAATAGATAACCGTTATCTCCGGTGCCTCCTGCAAAGAATTCGTCGTTCCATTCATAACGTTTCGTATAGGCAGCTACACGTCTGTATCCCACATGTGCTCCTATTTCCCAGTCATTCTTGAGATAATGCCGTATGGCAACATCGGCGGTAATATCCGGGAAGTATTTGGTAGCAAAAGCGGCATTGACCGTAGTGCTCCACTTCGGTGAGAAGTGATGCGTCCATTCTCCCTGTACCTGGATGCCGACCCCTCCCGGTGTCTGTTCTTCAGCCTCCATGCTGTCGCTTGCCGAGCCGCTTCGTCCTGCATAGTTGAGACGTCCCGTGTAGCTGTTCTTCTGGCCTTTTCGGGTGTATTCGGCGGTGGCAACGGAGGTAATGATGTCTTCTTCTCCGTAGCGTGCACGCAGGTAGGTCAAAGCGATCTCATTCTTGAGCATCATGCTTCTAAGGCCCGATAAGTGCCGTTGGAAAGAGCGGTATTCCATGATGGAAGGCTCGTAATACTTTTGATAATAATAGGCTGAATCCGCTTGTCTGTTGGCTTCATATACCACGCCTTTGGTGTATTTTAAAGACTTGTTCTGGCTGTCGTAAAGCAAAGCTGTATCAAGAACAGCGAGAGCTTTTTCGGGTTCTTTCGCCTTTGTCAGTTGCAGGGCACGATATTCGCTGCTTTGTGAGAATGCGCCTATAATCTCTTTGTTGCTCGGGTATTTATTGAGTATCGGTTTCAGGAATTCCAAAGAAGCTTCGTATCTCTTGTCGCGTTCAAGGACAGTAGCCCTCTTTGCCTGATAGAACGGTTCTTCAGGATAGTAATTGATTCCTTGCGCTGTATATTTCTCGAATTCATCGTATTTTCCGAGTAAACCGGACGAGTTAATGGCATACCGTAATCCAAGATCGCTCGATGGATTCAGGCTGACCAGTTTGATGGCTTCTTCGTATGCTTTCTTCGTAGCTCCGGCTTCCATGCACTTTTTGATGTAGGGCACTGCCAGTTCCTCGTATCCGATGACGTAGAAGATACGCATATCCTCGTCGCTCTGCTCGATTGCAGACAAGTATAGTTGCAAAGCCTCTTCGGTTTTGTCCATTTTATCGAGAATAAAGGCCCTTTTCAACGTACCATTCTCGTAATCCGGGAAGTGAAGGGTGATGGTATCCAATGTGGCAAGTGCTTCATTGTAACGTTTCATATTGATATAGCAACTCAAGGCTTTTTCCCATGCGGCACCGTTCACGTCGTTGTCTACATGTTTTTGAGATACAAACAATACGTGCGGCAATGCTTCCGCATACAGACCGAGTTCCATCAGCTTTTCGGCTTTCTTCATGTGCTGTGCGCTCATGGCAAGCGTAATGTCATAATCATCAGGATACATCTCGTACATCTTTTTCAGCGTTGAATAGGCAAGATCATCCTCATTCATCTGGCGATAAAGCATATATTCTTTATAGAGAATTCCTTTGTCATTGTTGCCATATTGTTTCTTAGCCTCTCTGATATAGAAGAGGGCATCGTCGGTATATCCGCGGGTGACGGAAGTGTTCAATAAATAGTCTAATGCTTCCTTGTTCTTGTTGCCTCCTTCGTAGGCCATGCCATATAATACATAAGGGTCCCGCTGTTTCTCTGCACGGGCAGCTTCCATCAATAAGTCGTTGTACATACGCCGTATGGCAGGACTATTGTTTCTCTTCATTTGCTCGCGTATAAATGCCAGTGCTTCCGGATAACGCGCCAATTCACTGAGGATACTTGCCCTTTTGACGATGAGGGCACCACTTCCCGGTATGGCAGCCAAACCGTTGGATGACCAGCCTAGAGCTGCTTCCCGGTTTCCTTCCTGTAAATGCAGGTTGATGATGTCCAGGTAATATTCTTCGTTTTGAGGAGATACTTTGATTAGCTCCGTCAGTCTCTCGATCGCTTCTTTCCGGTTACCGCCTTTTTTCATTTGTTGGTAGCCTACTTCCATGCTGTAGATGTAATCCTTCCTTAGAATGGTATCGTTCGGGTAAATCTGATTGATTCGTTTCAACAGGCGATCCGCTTCCACATCGTTGTTCTGCTTGCGGTATAGTTCAATCTTCCTTCGCCATAAGCCTCTCCAATACGGATTCACTTCCAGCAACTCATTAACGTAGCAAATGGCACTGGAGTAGTTTTCGGTAATATCTTCCACGTCTACCAGCAGGTGTTTGGCATTGACGTTGTTATAATTGTCGTCTATTGCTTTAACAAGATGATAACGCGACTGGTCATAATTCTTTTCGTGAAACCAGTATTTGCCCATGAGCCATTCAAGGTCAGAAACATTCGGGTATTTCTGAAGGCCCTCCTCCAATAGCTCTTTTCCTGCTTCCCATTCCTCGTTCGCAAAATGCTCCTGCACAATCTGGGCATATTGCTCCGGCGTCTGGAATCCATTATCGGTTCCGGAGGAAGAGGTTATCAGCAAAAACAGACAACCTAATAAGGTGATCTTATGGAGAAATTCTCTGTTCATTCTATCTTGTCTTTAATCTTTCTTTCTTGTTTAAATCGTTGCCGGTTCAGGCTTCATAGCCGCTGTTTCAGCATCATCCGTATTTTCTTCTTTCTGCTTGAATCCTTTACGCTCCATATTCTTCCACTTGAAGTCTCTATTGGTCAGATAGCTAAGGTATCCTCTCAATGAACAGAAAGTGATGATGGGATGATAGAAGATGGGCTCCAATATGGACGCTATGATAATCCACAGATATTCGTATCCTCTTTTATAAAGCATCCCGACGTAATAGTCGTAGGTAATAACGACGATGGAAAGGAACTGGCAGAACGTATAGATCGTCAGGTAAATCATCCACGCCGTATTCCAGTTGACCGCTCCTGTAAAGGCCAGATAGATAAATACGATCAAACCGGTAAGTTCGATGATGGGTGCCAAAAACTCAAATACGAACATATAAGGCAGAGTCAGCAATCCCATCTGTTTATATGTTTTCTTGAAGATCATCTTATGGTGGATACTAAGTGTCTGGAACAATCCTCGTGCCCAACGGGTACGTTGACGGTAAAGCATCGCCAAGTTGGGAGGCCCTTCCGTCCAACAGCAAGTATCAGGAATCTGAATAATCTTATAAGGACGGGAGAAGTCGCACATATATCCTACCATGCGGGTAATGAGGTCCATATCTTCTGCAAAGGAAGTACCGTCATATCCTCCGGCTGCAATGGCTACGGAACGGTCGAAAAGACCGAATCCACCGGAAACATTCGGCATACCATTGATTGCAGACCATCCCATCTTACCAATCAGGTAGGAACGCATGTATTCGAGGTTCTGGAAAAGCGGAATCGGAGTACGCGGAGTTCTCACGTCTACTATCTGCCCGTCTTTCACTACGCATCCGTTTGCCATCAACATCGTTCCGCTGACTGCGATTACCTGTTTATCGGAAGATATAATGGGCGATATACAGCGGTAAAGAGCATATTTCTCTAAGATACAGTCTACGTCCGTACAGATGAAATAAGGATATGAAGAAACATTGATACCTGCATTGGATGCATCCGCCTTGGTTCCTCCATTCTCTTTGTCTACAACGATGAGTCGACTGTATTTCGGACTGGTAGATTTGAAGAGTCTTCTGAACGGTTTGGTTTTGATTCGCTCAATATAGGCATAGGGCACTTCTATCAGTTCGTAATGTTCAATCATCTTCTTCAACGTACTGTCCGTGCTTCCGTCATTTACAATCACCACCTCGAAAAGCGGGTATTCCAATGCAAGCATAGAGTTCACGTTATCAATGATTGTCTTTTCTTCATTGAAAGCAGGGGCAATTACCGAAATACCCGGTGTATAGGGAGATTCCTTAATTGTTTTCCGCATATAGCTTTCCACATAGTAATCTTTTCTCCGTTTCAGAGAAATGAAAGAGAGGAAGGCGAATGTGACGAAGAATATCGCCAGCATACTCGTATAAAAGAATACGAAATAATTGAAGAATGTAAATATTATATCTCTCATATTCTCTAAATTAACTGGTTGATTAACGGATGCTTGGTATGGGCAAACAATATAGCTGTGTGGGAATCAGCTTTTCTCTCCAATTGATCGAATGTTTTTCTTCCCATTGAACTGTATTCATAGAGGGCTTTCAGGATGATACGTTTTGTCCCCCAGTTGTCTGCTTCATCATAAGCATTGTAAAGAAATCCTAATGCTTTATCTGTTTTCAGGTCTGCAACAGCCGAAATGATTTGTCGCTTGACTTCTTCCGGTTGCACATGATACATTTCAATCAGCTTGGGCTCGATCTCTTTATATTTTAGTTTTCCTAAAGTTCTGATCGCTTCGCCCCGGATTTCGGTAGAGCGTGCGTTGATTTGTTTAGCCAGAATGGGAGCACTATCGGTTTCATTATATAACCGGATTTCGTTGATAAAGAATATCTTAACATTCTCTTCGGCCGAAGTATTCACCCATTTTATAAAGCTCGGTGTGTTATATCCCACCTTCTTGCGGTGTTCCAAGATGGCATGCAATTCCATCATATCCCATTGTCTCAACTTCATGCCGATGTCTTCGTCGAAGAAACGGAACGGATCTCCCTGGCTTAGCCACATATAAGTGTAGCGTGCAGAGTTCCTCAATTCTATTTCACGATGATAGAGGAAGCGCACCAATACTGCTTCAGAGGCATATCCGTTGATGGATTGAATAAGTTTCAGCGCTTGTATCTTTGCTCTTTTGGAGCCGAATTGAAGTTCGCGTTCAAGGAAACGCGTGATCTGGAATACGGTTTGAATCGTTTGATAGTTTAGTTCATGGATGTCATCTTCATGTACACTCTTGATTTCTGTTAATAGTTGAGTGATAATACGTAATTCATTAGGCTTGGGACGTTTTTTCGTATCATACTGTAATCTGTCCGCGATTTCTTCTTCACTTAATGTGTTAGAATCTAGCGAGATAGATTTCATTTCCTCGTAATATTTGTCGAAAGCTTTGTTGTATCTTCGCTTCTCTTTCCGCCTTTTGAATATACCATATATAATATGGAATAGGAGAAACAAGTACGCAATAATACAAAACATTACAGCAATTGAGCATATTCTTATGATTAAAGGATAGCCAATAAACTTGTAATATATCCAATAGAAATAATATTCTATGTAATCTATACCATACAGTACTTGATCCATTTCCCTTGATATTTAATCTATAAAACTTGTATATTCAAAACAAAAGTTTTATATTTGTTGTATTGAATGTTCTGTCTAATGCAAATATACTAAATAACTTGTATATATTATCCATTGTTCATGAACAGGGCTTTTGAGCCATATTTGAACTCTTGTGATTATTTTCGATGGAAAGGATTGAAATTACAAATAAAGGCAGGTAAAAAGCCATTAAGCGTTAAATATATTTTTGATAAGTTAACATATAGGGCTCGGATATGGGTGCGATAAGGTAGAGCTTTCATAGGAAACTGAAACAAACAATAAATTTAAAAATTAGATTAAAATGAAGATTAAAAGTTTGATGTATGTCCTTATGGGGACGATGTTGGTTGTTGCTTGTACAGACAGTAACAATGAAGAAGGAATAGTGGATAATGGAGGAGGAGATGATTCCCCGCAGTATGTTATTCCGGCAGGGTTTGATTTTGCAACTAGTCGTACTGTCTCTGCTAAAGTTTATTCAAGTAAGCCTGTAGCGGTTGATTTGTATTGGGATTCAGAAAATCAGGAAAGAAGTTTGTTGGTGAGTGGCCTGCTTGTTGATGGAGAGAAAGACTTGGAATTGAATGTGCCTATTCACTGTGCCAATATTTATTTGAAGTATTCTGATGGAACAGATAAAACAGCATCATTTCCGATAAATAGCGTGACTCGGAGTGGCGAGACTGTAGCAATAACTGTACCTGAAGATGCGGTGGCGGTAACTAGTGAAGAAGATGATGGATGGTTTTTCTATCATAATACAGGCGTTGCTATGTTTGAAGACAATTGGCCGATTGAACCAGGTCAAGACAATGATTTGAACGATGTTGTTTTTGAGTACGATTTGAAAGTAACCGAATGTCAGGCTGAAAAATGGTTCGAAGCTGGTCAGGGATATAAAGAAGGATTGAAGTTGACTTTGGATATTCGTGCCAAAGGCGGTCGATATCCTATTAAATTAGGTGTAGTATTAGGTGGCTTGGATAAAAAGTATATAGAGACTGTTGCAACCCGTATTCTTTTGAAAGAAGGACAAGGAAAAGAAACCGAACTTGCTACTGGGGAAATGAAAGCAGAAATGCCTCAACAGCAACTCTTTGGAAAATCGCAATTTTGTAAAGTTACGGTAGACACGGAACACGGTAGCCCGGTTATCATAATGGATGGTTTGAGTGCTTTGGGTGATAATACTAATTTCTTCCAGACTACAAAAGGTTTTATAAATCCGGGACAAGGCATGTTACGTGCAGAAATTATTTTGGGAGCTAAGGTTCGTACTAGTCTTACTGAAGATTTGGATCAATTGAAAGCTTATCGTGCTCTTATTACTGATACTCATAATCAGAACTTCTTTATTGTGACAAATACGAATAAAGAGATTCACATGAAAGGCTATAGACCTTCTTATCTTTATACTAATTACGAAGCTGATTCGGCCGGTGAAATGATGGAAGGTGTTCCATATTGTAATAAGAATGGTTTTGTTTGGGGAATTAAAGTTCCTGTTGGCGTAAAACATGCTTATGAAAAGGTGCTTTTTGATGACGCTTATCCTGAATTCCGTGCTTGGGTGACTAGCAATGGAGTTGATAACAAGGATTGGTATTTGCATCCGGCTGCTGAAAAAGTGGTAGAGGCTTGGTAATACAAATTCCCGGTCAATACATTATTTGAGATATTTTGTACAATTTGAGCCCCTCTTTTTTCGAAAAGAGGGGTTTCTTTGTATCCGGAAGAATTATCTTTAAACTAATACCGTAATGACGAAGCGATTTTTTATTAGCTACAGTTTGATTACTTTATTTCTCTTAAATAGTGTAGTGCTGTTTGCACAACGCGAAAATGCGTTTGCACAACAATGGAAGATAGAAGATGCATCCCATGCCTTGCAGGTGATAGAACGTACAGATACATTAGAATTGATCGTGCCGGATGGATTGACTATGTGGTATCAGCAGCGATTGGCGGGGAATTATGAGGTTAGTTACCACATTTGTATGGTGATGCAAGGAGGGAAGTACGATCGCTTGAGTGACTTGAATTGTTTTTGGGCTGCTAATGACCCTAAATACCCAGATGATCTTTTTGCTCGTAGTCAGTGGCGCGACGGTATCTTTAAAAACTACAACACATTAGACCTTTTCTACGTTGGATACGGGGGAAATGATAACTCGACGACTCGTTTCCGTCGTTACAGAGGAGAATATTATGGAGTAGCAGATGACAAGGTGAAACCCTTATTGAAAGAATATACTGATGCCTCTCACTTACTTGTTCCCAATCAGTGGTATCAGATTCGGATTAGAGTGGAAAAAGGAATCACGACTTATTCTGTGAATGGTGAAGAACTGTTCCGCTATGTTCTTACAGGCGACGAAGGTGACGGACACTTCGGTCTTCGTCTCTTGCAGAATCATGTACTGTTTACAGATTTTAAAGTGACTACTCTCTGACTTATATACTGAAAAACCTAATAAGACGATATATCCATGATGAAACAACCTTTTATTAAATTTGGAGTGACAACTCTATTTTCTCTTTTGTGTTCAACATTCCTTCATGCGCAAGTCGTAACAGATGAGCGGATGTTTTCTTTTGAAAAACCGCAAATACCGGATTGTATCACCGCTACCCATTCCCGCCTGTCGGTATCAGATCTGCATTATAAAGATGGAAAACATTCGTTGGAATGGACATTTGAACCGGGTGGTATATTGGAACTCAAGAAAGACCTGAAGTTTGAGAAGAAAGATCCGACCGGCAAGGATTTATATCTTTCGGCTTTTATTGTGTGGGTTTATAATGAAGTGCCTCAGAATGCGACTATTGAGTTTCAGTTTCTGAAAGACGGCAAACGATGCACATCTTTCCCTTTTGGTATTAATTTCAGTGGTTGGCGCGCTGCATGGGTCTGCTATGAACGTGATATGCAAGGCACACCGGAAGAAGGCATGAATGAACTCCGAATTATTGCTCCAAATTCAAAAGGAACCCTTTTCATCGATCATTTGATTACGGCTACTAAGGTTGATGCACGTCAACAGACGGCCGATCTGCAAGTCCCTTTTGTCAATGCCGGAACCACCAACCATTGGCTGGTTGTCTATCAACACTCGCTTTTGAAACCGGATATTGAATTGACTCCTGTAGACGATAAGCAAAGAGCAGAAATGCAACTGTTGGAAAAGCGTTTTCGTGATATGATCTACACGAAAGGCAAGATCACAGATAAAGAGGTTGAAAATATTCGCAAGAATATGATTTCTATCAGATCACTTACAAAAACGGTCAGGTTTCGGGAGTACCTATCTATATGGTACGTGCCGCCGAAGCTTATGAACGAATCATTCCGGATTGGAACAAGGATATGCTCACTAAGATGGGTGTGGAAATGCGTGCTTATTTCGATCTGATGAAAAGAATAGCTGTTGCATATAATAATAGTACGGCGAAACCGGTGATTCGGGAAGAAATGAAGAAGAAGTTCTTGGCAATGTACGATCACATAACCGATCAGGGCGTGGCTTATGGTAGTTGTTGGGGAAATATCCATCATTACGGGTATAGTGTTCGCGGCCTGTATCTGGCATATTTCTTGATGAAAGATGTGCTTAGGGAAGCAGGCAAACTCCAAGAAGCCGAACGGACATTACGCTGGTATGCGATTACTAACGAAGTGTATCCCAAACCGGAAGTTGACGGAATTGATATGGACTCTTTCAATACACAGACCACAGGGCGTATTGCCAGTATTCTAATGATGGAAGATACACCGGAGAAACTGCAATACTTGCGGTCTTTCTCTCGTTGGATTGATTATGGTTGCCGTCCTGCACTGGGGCTGTCCGGTTCATTTAAAGTGGACGGAGGTGCTTTCCATCATCGCAATAACTATCCGGCTTATGCCGTAGGCGGACTGGATGGGGCAACAAACATGATTTATCTTCTTAGCCGGACGGAATTTGCAGTTTCCAAGTTGGCTCATGAAACGGTGAAGAATGTATTGCTGACCATGCGCTTTTATTGCAATAAACTGAATTTCCCTCTTTCTATGTCCGGTCGTCATCCGGATGGAAAAGGTAAACTGGTTCCTATGCATTTTGCCATGATGGCTTTAGCCGGTTCTCCCGATGGAAAGGCGGAATATGATAGTGAAATGGCTTCTTCTTATCTTCGTTTGATTTCAAATTCGGGCGTTGAGAATGATGCTCCCGAATATATGCCCAAAGTTTCAAATGCTGAAGAACGCAAAGCGGCAAAGCTTCTGATAGAGAAAGGTTTCCGTCCGGAACCGGACCCACAGGGGAATATAGCAATGGGTTATGGTTGTATCTCTGTTCAACGTCGCAGTAACTGGTCTGCCGTGGCCCGTGGACATTCCCGTTATTTATGGGCGGCTGAACATTATTTGGGAGCGAATTTATATGGTCGCTATCTGGCACACGGCAGTTTGCAGATATTGACTGCTGCACCGGGGCAGACAGTGACTCCGGCCACTAGTGGTTGGCAGCAGGAAGGTTTTGACTGGAACCGTATCCCGGGAGTTACATCTATTCATTTGCCGTTGGAACAATTGCAGGCTAAAGTACTCAATGTAGACCGTTATTCAGGAATGGAAGAGATGCTTTATTCTGATGAAGCTTTTGCAGGCGGATTGTCTCAACAGAAGATGAATGGTAACTTCGGAATGAAGTTGCACGAGCACGACAAGTATAACGGATCGCACCGGGCACGTAAATCTTACCATTTCATCGATGGAATGATTGTCTGCCTTGGATCGGATATTGAAAATACAAATACGGAATTCCCCACTGAAACGACTATCTTCCAATTGGCAGTCACAGATAAGGCGGGACATGACTATTGGAAAAATTATCAGGAAGATAAGAAAGTATGGGTAGATCATTTGGGAACAGGTTATTATGTTCCGACAGCCATTCGGTTTGAGAAAAACTTCCCTCAACATTCGCGAATGCAGAATACGGGAAAGGAAACAAAGGGTGATTGGGTTTCTTTGGTAGTAGATCATGGAAAGGCGCCGAAAAACGGAAGGTATGAATATGCTGTTTTGCCTCAAACGAATGAAACCGCGATGAAGAAGTTTGCGAAAAAGCCAACTTATAAAGTATTGCAGCAAGACCGGAAGGCGCATATTGTAGCGTCCGCTTCCGAGCAGATTGTTTCTTATGTATTGTTTGAAACTCCTGAAACAACGTTGCCGGGTGGTCTGTTGCAGCGTGTGGATACTTCCTGCCTGGTTATGACTCATAAAGAATCTGCTGATAAGATTAAACTGACGGTAGCACAACCTGATTTGGCTTTGTATCGCGGTCCAAGTGACGAAGCGTTTGACAAAGACGGGAAGCGGATTGAACGTAGTATCTACTCTCGTCCGTGGGTTAATAATGGAAGTAGTGAAATACCGTTGACTGTGACCATAAAAGGCCGATGGAATGTGGAAGAAACTCCCTATTGTACGGTAGTCTCCTCCAATGAAAAGCAAACAATCTTGCAATTCAGTTGCAAAGATGGTGCTAGCTTTGAAGTGGAACTAAAGAGATAAGAAGTCAGGCAGTCAGAAAATGTTTTGTTTCCCTTTGTATAAGCGTGGTTTCCAAAGCTTTGAAACTGTTGTTTCTAGCCGCAGAAACTTTAGTTTCTACAAAGGGAAACTTTGGTTTCAAGCGTATGAAACTCTAGTTTCAAGTAAGGAAACCAAAAGTTTCAAATAGCGAAACGATTGGTTTCTCGGTGTGAACTAATCGTTTCCCGTAATGAAACAAAGGTTGTATATAAGTGAAGTAAATATGACTGTTGGGGCTCCCGTAATGAATGTCTCCGATTAATGAAATGTAGTTTGCTGTTTTCGGTGACAGCAATATTGTCATCACAATGCTGTCACCGATTGCTGTCACAATGCTAATCGTTTATAATCAAATCATTAGGTAGTAATCGGTGACAGGTGACAGATATATAATCAAAAGAATTGTGTAGAGAGAGATTAGAACATGAACATGGCAACAGCAACAATGCGGTTGTTGCATACGGCATGAGTATCTCTGATTTTTCCGTTGGAGGCATTGAGTGAACCATACCATGCAGAGCTTAAGGTATATTCCAAACCGAATTTCCAGTGGGGAACATTGTAGGTCAGTTCTGCCCCTGCTGTTACTAACTGATCGAGGTTTGTTCCCGTTCCATACACTTGAGCGTCAGTTCCATCTGGAGCATATAGTGCATCGCTTGTTCCCAAATTCTTAGCATAACCTACAAAAATTCCAGGTTCCATTTCTTTCCGTAGACAACATTCAACCAAGAGCTGGAGAAACGTATGGGAGTATATTTTTGTTCTCCGGTGTGCTCGTCAACTGACTTAATGCCGAATCCGCCTAATCCGGAGGCTTGTGTAAGATTGGAACCTAATACACTTTTTGCGGCAATGAACCAGGCTTTATGAGTATATTTCGCATGGGCCTCGTAAGAAAGGGTAGTTATGCGTTCGTTTATTTTATATTGATCTCCGTTCGCTCCCCAAGCATGTATGCGTGGCTTTAATGATAATAATTCAATGCCGACACCTGCCAATAAGCCGTCTTTCTTGTAGTCAGCTCCTACATATATCTCCGGGATGCAACCATTCTTTAAGTATTCATGACTTTTTTTACTCTCTTTCGGTTTGTCAGGATTGATACCTTGTGAAGTGTATTGTGATTGCCATACTGCTGCTCCGGTAAGTTGGAAATTCTTGTTTGTATAGCGATAACGAATTTGAGGTGCACGACTAAATGGTTGGAACGGTGCTCCTACGGAGAGATTAAGAATCTGTGGAGACACATCTCCAAATAACGGATGCCAAGTCTGCCCGAGCAATACAGCCGATTTTCCCCAATCCAGATTCAAATAAGCATGGCGAAGTCGAATGACCGAATAAGAGGTACCTGTACCACGGAAGTCAACCTCTACTTTGGCAGATGTCTTGGCCGTCCCCAGCTTCGGACCGGCAATGTCTACTCCGAGACGTGAATACAAGGTATAGAAATTGCTGTTGGGCGTTGAGTTCAAATCATTCCCATCCGGATCACGTACCTTATCTTTCGGATACATATAAAACAATCCGTCTACGGTCTCTTCATTAGCACGACTATTATAATAAAAGTCAGTACGGATTTGTCCGTAGAATTTGAACTTGAAATCCTGCATTTGTGCGAAACTGCCCGATACGATTATCAGGCAAAGAAATAAGAGAATGTACTTTTTCATAATGTGCATGTTTGTAAACGGGTGCAAAATTACGTAAAATTACTGGTTATTAGTTTATCGTTGATTAAAAAAGGCAAGGATTGCCTGATTGTATTTGTTGAGGCTTGTGCTTTTATGAATTGCTTTCAGTAATTTTCTGTCTGCTTGCGGCATTAAATATTCCCAGAAAGTTTTCATTTTGTTCAGAAGCTGTTCGTCTCCTCCTTCTAACTGTTCTGCATATTGATTGTATACACATCTATGCATCGATTGCAATTTTTCTCTTATTTCATCAAGCTCAAGTGTACGGTTTTGTCTATATTCCAATGCCAATGCCGGGTTGGCAAGTAATCCTCGTCCTATCATCATTCCGGCTAATCCGGGAAACTGTTCCTGAATGTGGTGAATATCTTCCACACTATTGATATCCCCATTATAGATGAGCGGATGTTTGCAGACTCCCTGAAAGGCTTCAAACGCTTTAAGGTCGACTTCTCCTTTATATTGCTGTTTTCCTAAGCGGGGATGCATAACCACTTGTCGTAGGGGGAGCTCATTGATAATCGGAGCCAGTTTCAGACATTCTTTCGGATCTTCCCAACCCAACCTCATTTTGATAGAAAAACTTATTTGCGGATATTCCGTAATCAGCAGGCTAAGTAACGCTTGCACTTCTTCGGGATAAGGAAGAATACCGGAACCATTGTGGCGTTTAGCCAGCATGGGAAAAGGGCATCCCATATTGATATCGACTTCCTTATATCCCTTTTCAATGAATAGGGATAAGATTTTGTCTGCTTTGTCAAAAGAGGGAGCTATCAGTTGCGGAATCAGATGGGGTACTTGATTATTTCCGGGCTCGATTCCTCGGACATCTCTATGACGAAATCCGCCTTTTTCGAGTCGTACAAATGGGGTATAATAAGTATCTATACCTCCGAAGCAGGCAGCATGAGCATTACGGTAAAACACGTCGGTATAACCTTGTAATGGGGCAAAATGAATAGGAAGAGTCTTTTGCATTGTTTTTATTTTTGTGCAAACTTATATATAAATGTTGATTTATACGCTAGTTGAGTAAAGAAAAATGCTTTTTCGGAGGAGAAGAAAGGGAAGAGGGTGAAAAGATATAGTAAAAGTAAAAGAGAGGAACCTCGCGGTCTCTCTCTTTCTGATGTTAAATTGATTAAAGTCTGATTTTTATAAACGTTTTCTATGATTGAAGGTTAGAAAAATTGGGGGATATGTTTTTATTCTACAACGTTTATAGTCAGTTCACGTACTACTTGACCACCTTGATGGACGTAGTTTGCATTGTTGGCTACGAAGGTAGCGGTGTATGTTCCGGCCTCCTCGTAGGTATGTGAGTATATCTCTAATGTTTGCGAGATATTTTTGATGGCCACACCGGCGTCAGGATCGCAGGAACCATTGAGGAGGATTGGATTGGAAATAAGCCAAGTATCTCCTTTGGTATAATCTTTGCTACCCCCGCTAGTTACGAAATCGTTTGGTTGGCTAATTCTCCAAAAATAAGGAATATTACCATCCACTGTGGTGTATGCTATCTTGTCTGCATATTCAGCACTTTTCATTTCTTCAAGTGTGAGATTTTTGTTTCCTAATGCTTCCTTCAGTTTGTTAAGATGAGAATTGTTTTTTGAAAGGTCATCTAAATTATAGGTTACATTCAATGCCGAGAACTCGAAGTTCTTTGCATTAATTGTGGTTGATTTCCCATTGTTGAATTCTAGATTAAGTTGTAATCCTTTAATATGTATAACAGGCATTGTAGCGCTGTTGTCAAGGGGATTCAGGCGGAAAGCAATGCTGATTTCCTTGCCCAAGTAAGAAGTCAAAGGGCAAGAATAGTCTTTAGTAACTTTGGTTGCTTTGGGAAGATCTTCCTGGCTGACAAGTTCCGTCCAGTCACAGTTAGTAACAGCTTCTTTGTCTTTTTCCACGTTGTTGCCACTAATTCCTCCAAATCGATCGGATATTAATATGTGAGTAGAACCTCGATGGTTTTCGCATTGCCATAGTCATATAATATAGAGAAATTGATTTCACATTTTTCTACGTCTTCCGGTTGCATCTCAATTCTGTCCCGATGTTTGTATTCATGGCCTATTTCTCCACTGAAGAAGCTGATAAAATCAGGGTCGCCATCGAAGCTGAACGTTACAGGGCTTCCTTTTTTTACAGTCACAGTTTTGCCATCGAAGCTGACATTGCTGTCTGTCACCACACCCACTTCCATTGCTGTTTCTTCTTTTAATTCCTTGTCGCATGAAGCCAGGGATAGTCCGGCAAAAGCGATAGTCATCAAACTTTTATATATTGTTTTCATGTCCTTTTCTTTTTAAAGTTATTAAGAGAATTACCAACCCGGATTATTCGTCTTGATAGCACCGTTTGATCCTATTTCATTGGCAGGAATCGGGAAATAATTGTAAGACTTCGGAATATTGAAGTAAGTATATACATTGATTCCGAACTTCCAGGATTCGTCAGCCTGTGCCTTGTCCACTTGTTCCTGCATCAGTTTGTAATAGTCTCCCCAACGGATCAGGTCGAAACGACGTGTGTACTCGAAACAGAGTTCCATTGCACGTTCGTCTTTGATTGCTTTGCGGAAGCTCTCTTCATCCAGATTTGCTGCAAGTTTTTTGATTCCTGCACGTTCTCTTACTGTATTGATACATTCATAAGCCAGATCATTAGGACCATGGTTGACTTCATTTTCAGCTTCTGCAATCATCAGCAAAATGTCAGAGTAGCGGAGAAGAGGGAAGTTGATGGAAGTATCGTTTTTGCTCTTCTTGTCTGCTTCATATTCTCTACGATATTTGGCGGCAGCCTGTTGCGGTTCTTATTGGCATCGTTCTTCGATTCACGATCACCGTAAGTAGAACCCGGCTCTGTTTTACCATAGCTGAAGGATTTATCCCAGTATTGTTGTTCCACTTCATCTCTTTTTCCCTTTACAAATTCACGACCGTCCACCGGAGTACCTTCTCCTGCTGACTGGGTGTAAGTGAATGGAGCAATATTCCAGTTGCAACGGTCAATGTCATCGTTTGCTTCATACAATTCCAGCAGTTTAGGAGTATTCCAGATAAAAGCGTATGCATAGCCCGGATCACCTTTACCAGTGATGGATGCTTTGGAAGAAAGGTCCTTACCCTGAATGCCGATAATATTACCGATTCTACCTTCTGCACGTACATCCGTCGAACGGTTACCTGCAAATTCTACTTCCCAAATACTTTCATTAGCCTTGGCACCATCCTTATTGAGAGCAGTGTTATACTTATCAGAACAAATGTCGATAAAGAAGTCCCAATATTTGGCAGTTAGTGAATGACCCTCATTCTTGACTAACTGTGCATAGTAACTTGCTTTTTTGAAATATTCTGTAATCTCGGCACTAGTCGTGTTGTTAGCCAAACCCACTTCCTTGTCACGTTTAGGTTCACCGGCCCGGAACATATATACACGCGCCAACATTCCCCAAGCAGCCGATTTGGAAACACGTCCCGGTAAATAGTTCAAATCTTGAGCAGATTTGAGATCCTCGGCAGAACCATACATCTCTTTGATGATAAAATCATAAATCGTCTGTTTGTCCGTACGTGGAATGGAGAGGTTATAGGCATCTTCTGTAGAAGTAGTCTTGAAAGGTACATCTCCCCAACATTCTACCAAAGTAAAATAATAGAATGCGCGTAAGAAACGGGCTTCGGCTTTGTACTGCTTGCGGGTATCGTCGTTCATATCGGGCACTGCATCAATATTTTCCAGGAAAATATTGGCTCTGTTGATGCCGGAGTATAATGTGTACCACAATGCTGCAACGGCCGGATCACTTGTGTTGGCATTGTTACAGATCAACCCACTTTTGTTAGGTCCGCGGTTGGCACCACCATAGTGTCCCAGATCGTCACCTCCTACAAGGTATAAGAACTCATTTCCGTAGAAGGAACTTTGTCCCAGAATGGCATAGGTTCCTGTCAGCCAAGAGGTAGCGTCCGCTTCATTTTTGAAGAAGTTTTCAGGAGTGGTGTATGTCGGGTCTTTTTCCAAGAAATCGCAGGAAGTCAGGTTAAGTCCGACAAGAAGTGATATGATGATTATTTTTATTGTTTTCATATACGTAATTGTTTGAAGGATGATTGATTAGAAACCTAAGTTTATACCAAAACTGATAGAGTAGGCTCTCGGATAAGCGGAGAAGTCCAGTCCCGGAGTCAGTGCGCCTTCACGGATAGATACTTCCGGGTCGTAACCGGAATACCCTGTACATGTCCATAGATTCTGACCGGCAACGAATACGCGTGCATTGTCTATCTTCCATTTCTTGGTCAGTTGTTTCGGCAGTGTATATCCTAAAGACACGGTCTTCAGACGAAGGAACGAACCATCTTCGATAATACGTGTAGAGAACACTTTGTTAGAACCGGAGTCGGTAGCTCTCGGAATATTACTTTCCGGATTTTCCGGTGTCCAGCGGTCTGCGTAACTTGCGTATTGGTTCAAGTCACGTGTTTTATTGCTGTTCTCGAAGAACAGGCGGTTGGCATTCAATACATCGTTTCCATACGACCATTGGAAGAAGATGCTCAAGTCAAATCCTTTGTATTCGAAATTGTTGGTAAATCCGCCCGTATGTTTCGGCATACCGTTACCGATCATAGTGCGGTCGTTATCGTCGATGATACCGTCACCATTCAGGTCTGCGTATTTCGGCATACCCGGTTGTGTATTACTTTCGGAAGAGAAATACGGAACATTGCGTTTCAGTGTATATGTATCACCTACTTTGTCGAAATCTTCGTATTTGTATGTACCTTCGTAGATGAATCCGTACATCATTCCCATCGGATAACCCACTTTGGCAATGTAGCTGTATTGAGAGTTATAGTTCTGGTCAAATTTGGCTGCACTCAACAGAGAAGATTGGTTTTCGGCCAATTCTAATACTTTGTTCTTGTTGAATGCGATATTAAAGTTAGTAGTCCATGAGAAATGACGGTTCTTGATATTGGTTGTGTTCAATGTGAGCTCGATACCTTGGTTGCGTACCTTTCCTACATTCTTCATGGCACTGAAATAACCGGAAGAGGTGGGAAGTGCAGTATTCAGCAACAAATCACGAGTCGTTTTACGATACCAGTCTACGGTTAATCCGATGCGTTCGTCCAGGAAGCCTAAGTCCAGGCCTAGGTTCCACTGTTCGGTAGTCTCCCATTTCAGTTTTCTGTTTCTTAAGGAAGTGGGCACTGTACCTACACTTGTCAGGCTGTTTTCGAACGGATATACACCACTCGGTAGGCTACCGATCGAAATAAAATCTCCAACTTTATCTTTTAATATCTGATATAAAGCATACGTATCATACTCGCCTACACGGTTGTTACCGGTCAATCCCCAGCTTGCTCTTAATTTACCGGAAGAAACAACAGACTTCAATGGTTTCATAAAATCTTCCTCCATGAATCCCCATGCCAATGAACCGGAAGGGAAATAGCCGAAACGGTTATCACCACGGAATTTGGAAGAACCGTCGGAACGGAAAGAAACCGTTGCATAATACAATGATTTGTAGTTATAGTTCAAACGTCCCAGGAAAGAGAGCATAGACCAGGAACTCTTTAATGATTTGGTCGTACTGGGAGTTCCTTCACTCATTCCTGCCATCCCGAGTGCTTCGTTTGGAATTTGCACTGTCTTGTATGAATAGTATTCATAGTCAGAATTTTGCAGAGTTACACCTACCATACTATTAAAGAAATGCTTCCGTTTGATATTGGTCTGATAGGTTAGAATATTTTCGTTCAACCACGTTGCACGTTGAGAATGGTAGATTTCTGCATTCACCTTATCGGATGATTTCGGATTACCATAACGAGTTTTCGAGTTGTTGAATGTTTCTCCTTTGCGGGTATCGAATGTGTAACCGCCGGAAACTTTCAACTTCAATCCTTTGATAAATTCATATTCTGCAAATCCGTTGAACTGGATATAGTTCGCGTACGTCTTGCGATATTCATTTTTCAAAGACATGATAGGGTTGAAACGATAGTCGTTGGTATTGTTTATCGCGTCGTCCATGATGTTATCCATCAACGAGTTTAATGGTCTGTCCGGTTCGGTCACAGGGCGATATCCCCATACACTATAGAACAGGTTATTCATACCACTGTATGAGTTCTGGGAAGGAGAACCACCAGTGGTTGTAGTGCTTGAATAGTTGGTTGTCAGATAGATTTTCAGTTTCTTCTTTTGGATGGTAGTACCATACGGCCTTGTACACGTTTGTAGTTTGATTCCAATAAGATACCGTCCTGGTCATAATAAGATAAAGAAGCATTGTAGCGAACTCCTTCCGAACCACCGGTCAGGCTGACATTATGGCTTTGCATCCATGCGCTGCGGAAGATTTCATCCTGCCAGTTATATTGCGGGATATTCCTATAATCTTCCAGTCCCCATTTCTTACCGTCATAATCCATGAAGTAGGTAGTTTCCATATCTTTGGGACTACGTTCTGCCTGTAGTTTGACGAACTCGTATGCATCCATCATCGGAATCGTTTTGGTGATATGCTGAATACCGAAACTTCCGTCATATTTAATTTTAGGCTGGCCGATTGTTCCTTTCTTGGTTGTAATCATCACGACACCATTGGCACCACGGGCACCGTAGATAGCAGTAGCGGAGGCATCCTTCAGGAAATCGAGTGACTCAATATCGTTCTGATTGATGGCTGCGGCTATGGAAGGGTCTTCCACCGGGAAACCGTCAATGACATAAAGAGGAGAGTTGTCCTGTGTCAAAGAGTTGTTACCACGGATGACGATGTTCATCTGTCCGCCCGGCATACCTTCGCCCGAACTTACGTTGACACCGGCAATACGTCCGCCTAATGTCTCGCCGAAAGAAGCAGTCGGAGTGCTAAGAAGTTCTGCCATGCTGGCTTTGGCAACAGAACCCGTCAGATCCTTCTTGCGTATTTCCTGATAGCCGACTACTACCACTTCGTCCAATGTCTTTGTGTCTTCCTTCAATGTGATAACCATTGGCTTTTGAGTATCCGCCTTTATTTCTACAGTGACATAACCAATGAAAGAAATAACCAATATTGAATTCTTATTGGGCACGTTAAAAGCAAATTTACCGTCAAGGTCAGTGATTGTTCCTTGCGAAGTACCTTTTACCTGAACACTGGCTCCCGGCACTCCTTCTCCTAAGTTATCCTTCACTGTACCTTTAACAAGTACCTGTGCAAGTACAAAAGAAACAGAAAACAAGATCAGTCCGATGGAGGAGAGCATCCTTTTTCTAGTTTGAGTGGATAAATGTTTTTTCATATATTAAAAATTAAGTGATTTTATTGAATCTACGCTTGCAAAGATAGACGGATTGAATATTCTAATATGGATAGAATTATTCAAGATTGGTGCAAAATCATACAATTTTTCTGTTCTCATAAACTATTTTTCTTTAACGGATTCCAGTAATTCAGATAATTCTTTCACTATGTCGGGATATTGTTTTGATACATTCGTTTTCTCCGATGGATCGGAGGATAAATCGTAAAGTTGAGGCTGTTTGTCGTTGCCTAACTCCATTTTCGTCCAATGTTCGATAGCAGGGCCGTCGCTCGGTTCGATGTATTTCCATTGACCTTTTATGATGGCAAGTGTGTTATTGAGATTCTGTTGAACGACATACTCACGGTTTGTATTATTTTTGCCGAGGAGAACGTTCAGATGCTCCTGACTGTCGGGGGCAGCTCCCTTGCGTAAAGGTTGCTCTAAAAGTGAAGCGAGCGATGCATACACATCTATTTGAGAGAAAAGAGCTTGTTGCTTGTTCGGCTTCACCCGGGCAGGCCAACGGACAATAAATGGAACGCGTGTACCCGCTTCGTAAGCGCTGTATTTTCCACCACGGTAGATACCCATTGGAGTATGTCCGTTGAGAAGTTCGTAAGCTTGGTCTTGATAGCCGTCGTCGATAACAGGACCGTTATCGCTGGTAAAGATCAGGATGGTGTTGTCTGCGATGTGGAGGCTGTCCAGTGTGTGCATGATTTCACCTATGGTCCAGTCCAGTTGCAGGATGACGTCGCCACGAGTGCCGAGTCCGCTTTTGCCTGCGAAACGTGGGTGGGGGATGCGCGGTACATGTACGTCTTGCGTACCCATATATAAGAAGAAGGGTTCTTCCTGATGGGATGCAATGAAATTTTTAGCCTTATGAGTGATGATATCGGCTATGTCTTCATCTTTCCAAAGGGCGGATTTTCCTCCGGTCATCCAACCGATGCGGGGAATGCCGTTGATAATTGTATTGTTGTGTCCCTGGCTGGGCTTTAAAGTGACGAGCTCCGGATTCTCTTCTCCCGTAGGCCAGTCGCCTACTTTGTGGTCGTAGCTTACGGTGATAGGGTCATTGGGGTCAAGTCCTACGACATGTCCGTTTTCTACAAATACACAAGGTACACGGTCTACGGTAGCCGGAATAATAAATTCGTAGTCGAAACCGATGCTTTGCGCGTTAGGGGTAATTGGGTTGTTAAAGTCGGTTCCACCTTTCGGACCGAGTCCCAGATGCCATTTCCCTACTGCACCGGTTGCGTATCCTGCATCTTTCAGCATATCTGCCATGGTGACGCAGGTAGTGTCGATAATGAGTTCGGAGTTACCGGGAGCGATTCCTGTGTTTTCCTGTCTCCAGGGATACATACCTGTCAGGAGTCCGAAACGGGAAGGGGTGCTGGTGGCAGAAGTTGCATAAGCATTGGTGAATTGTACTCCTTGTCCTGCCAACCGGTCAATGTTGGGAGTGCTCACTTTTGTTGCTCCATAACAACTTAAATCACCAATGCCGAGATCATCTGCAAATATATAAATAATGTTAGGCTTTTGGCTATTCTGCCCATTGTTCTTTTGGGGTGCATGATTGCATCCTGACAGCGTGACGATGCCAGACAATAGGGGAAGTAGACGCGAAACGTTTTTCATAATGCTGAATGTTTTAGGAAATAATGTAATGAACACAAAGATAAGCGAATGGAAGAAAAAGAATGAGTAGGAATGTACAAGTGAAGTACAAAATAGTACACTTAAGAAGTTACCTTCTTTATTCGGGCGAAGATGTCCGGACTAAGAAACCGTTTATATCATAAATTTAGGCACGGATCACACGGATTAATGCTGTTGTTCTCATACTCAGCGTTTTTTTATCCGTGAAATCCGTGTGATAATAATATAAGATTATTTTGCAAGAGTGCTTATAGAGTTACCTGTTAATCTGTTTCTTCTCCGTCTCCTTCTTCTTCGCTCTCTTCTCCTTTACGATAAGCCAGCGGACTGACGTGATAAATCTCCTTGAAACATTTACTGAAATAGCGGGAGGAGGAGAACCCAATCCGGTCAGAGATCTCCGTGATATTCAGCTCCGGGTTATTCCTTAACATGACAGCGCCTTTTTTGAGACGTATGCTTAGGATGAAATCATTCGGGGTCTGGCCTGTAACTGCTTTCAGTTTAGTGAATAGGTTCGTACGTGCCATACCCATTTCGCGGGCGAAGATATTAACGTTGAAATCCGTATTGTCCAGATGACGTTCGATAATGGCCATCGCGCGGTCGAGCATCTCCTTATCCATCGGGTTGGTAGCCAACATTTGGGCAAAAGCCTGTGGTTGTTTGCTGAACTTCTCTTGCAATAGCCGGCGGGAATTAACTAGGTTATTGCAGCGGGAAATCAGAAGATTGGTATTAAACGGTTTCGTGATATAATCATCCGCACCAATCTTCAAACCTTCGATATTGTGCTCTATAGCAGTACGTGCGGTTAATAATACCACCGGAATATGGCAAGTGTTAAAGTCCGTCTTGATCTGTTTGCAAAGTTCCGTACCCGACATGCGTGGCATTACGACATCACTTAAAATGATGCTCGGCATATCCTTCTGTATCATCTCTAATGCTTCTACTCCGTCGGAAGCCGTACTGACTTGATAGAATGTTTCGAAAATACCGACTAACATCTGTTTGATAGATTCATTGTCTTCCACTATCAGCATTTTGGCGTCTTCGATGCGCTTGTTATCTTCTTCTTTCCATTCCGAATCAGGGATTATTTCTACTGAAGGAACAATAGTCTCTGTTTGCTGGATGGTTTCCGTATCATCTTTCGCTATTTGCTCTTCTGTGAAGTGTTCCTTGCCTAGTTTGAGGGTGATAATGAAACTGCTTCCTTTGCCCGGTTCGCTTTCTACCCGGATTGTGCCGTGATGAAGTTCCACAATACCTTTCGTCAGTGCCAGTCCGATGCCTGTACCGGCTCCGGTATTCAGCGAGTTGAGATGCTCGGTCTGATAGAAACGGTCGAATATCTTATCAATTTCGGCAGCGGCGATACCTGTACCTGTATCTTTTATTTCAATGATGACATGGTCTTTCTCCTGCGATACATTAATCGAAATTGTATCTTCGGCCTTGGTATGCTTCACTGCATTAGACAGCAGGTTGTTTATCACTTTCTGCATCTGCTTTTGGTCATACCATACTTCAATGTCATCCTTCTGTTTGTTGAACTTGAAGTTGATTTGTTTACTGCTCGCATATTCGAGGAAGAGCAAATAATTCTCATACAGGAAGTTAACCAGATTGTGCTGGCTAACTTTGATCTTCATGTGACCCTGTTCCTGTTTACGGAAATCAAGTAGTTCCGTAATCAGTTCCCGTAATTGGAGACTGTTCTTGTAGATTCCCAATACCTTATTATATATATTAGGCGTAAATGTCTGCACCTGCAACAAAGTTTCCACTTGTCCCACGATCAGCGTTAACGGTGTGCGGAATTCGTGCGAGATGTTAGTGAAGAAACGGAGTTTCGACTGGTTCAATGCTTCGAGGTCTTCAATATGCTTCTTTTCGTACTTCAAAGACTCACGGAGTTTGATGCGCGAATTATAGTTCTGAATAAGATACCATAACAGGCTGATAGTGACAATGGTATAAATCAGGTAAGCCCACCATGTCTCATACCATGAAGGGAGTACGATAATCAGCAGTCTGGCCTCTTTTATTCCTTCCCTCTGTGATTTGATGACAAGGGTATATTTACCCGGATTCAGGTTTGTATAAGTAATCAGCGTTTGCTTCCGGTAAGTATGGTTCCATTCGTCTGAGAAACCCTCCAGGCGATAGAGAATTTCATCTCTGTTGGCAGGGATGAAGTTGGAAGTGGCATATTCGATGCTAAACATCGATTGATTCGCTTTCAGACTGATTTCCGGAGTATGACAGATCGACTGTTCCAGGATGCCGCTTTCATCTCCCGGAACTACTTCTTTTCCGTTGACAAACAGGCGGGAAAGAATGATATTATATGATTTGGGAGTGAAATGTAATTTTTTCTCCCAGAAAGAAATCATTCCCTGAATACCGCCAAGGAATACTTCTCCGTCATGTGTCACAAATAGTGCGTTTTCATTGACGGCAGTCAACGGGAATCCATTCTCCGTACCGTAATTATAGAATTTCTTGCTTGGATAGTTGAACTGTGAGAATCCCTGATTGGTAATCAGCAATAAGTCTCCTTTCTGTATGGACGATTCGCATACTTCGTAGATACAGTCGCTGGATAAACCATCTGTCTGTACATCGAAGTTTTCAAAGTCATCACTTGCCTTACGGTAACGGTCGAGACCGCTTCCGGAGGTGCAGAACCACAGATTACCGTTACTGTCCTGCATGATACTGTTGATATTATTGTTGCTAAGACTGTTCGGATTAGCGGGATTGTGTGGATAATTAGTAAGTTTACCGCTGTCGAACCGGTAAGAATAAACACCCTCCCCGGTAGCCGCAATCCACAATGTACCGTCTTTATCAATGCAAAGACTGGCTACCATGCCAATACCTCTTCCTTCTTTAGTCTCTTTGAAGAGCTGTTGGCAAGCGCCTGTTGCCGGATTGAAAAGACAAACACCGTTTTGTGTGGCGACAACCAGCTTGTCCTTATAAGGTACAATGTCTCGGACGATATCCGAAGGTAGTGAGGTTGGGTCTCCGGCTTTCATTCGGTAGACTGTGAAACGGTTAGTACGCAGGTCGAGTTTGTTCAATCCTCCCAAGTGTGTACCTATCCACATGATTTCATTAGTCCGGTCGTAGTAGATTGCTTTGACATTGTTATGGGAAATGCTATTTTTGCCCTCTTCGTGGCGATACCACCGATAGGTGTTATCCTTCCGGTTATACACATTCACGCCGCCGCCTTCGGTACAAATCCACAGGTTTCCGTCCTTATCTTCAGTCATTCTACCGACGATCGGACTACTTAGACCTTCTTTCTCTGTATCTCCGGTTTTGTAACGGGTATAGATTTCATATTCTGGATTGAAATAGTTGACACCTCCGAAATAAGTACCCAGCCAAATTGTTCCTTGTTCATCTTTGACGATGCACCAGATGGAGGAGTGGGTAAGTCCGTCGGGTTTGTTCGCGTTGGCAGTGTAAAGTTGGAATTTACCTGTGCTCTTTTCATAGCGATTTAACCCGTGAAAGGTTCCTATCCACAGATTTCCTGCATTATCTTCACAGCAACTCCTTACGAAGTCGGCACAAATACTGTTTGGATTTTTAGGATCATGACGGAAGTTCTCAATGGTACTATCTGTTTTTATTCGGTAGAGTCCTTCTTCCCAGGTACAGATCCATAATTCTTTAGACGAATCTTCGTAAATACTCGCGATATTACCTCTTGTGACAGGTTGGGAAATCTTTTTGTCTCCCGATAAACAGTAAAGTCCGTTACTGGTAGTTCCCATCCACAGATTTTTCTTTTCGTCCAGGTGGAGGCAGGAGAGGGTGATATCTTTTCCGGCAAGATGATAGTAGAGATCGAAGTTTCCGGTACTTTCATTATATACAAACACTTCTTCTCTTTTCCCGATATATAATTTCTCGTTGAAATAAATAGCATCCACATTGCCTTGCAGCAACGTTTTGAATCTTTGTGTGGTCAGATCGAACTCTGCTACCCCGTCCGTACAGAGCAGGTATACCTTCCCGTTTTTGTTTCCGGTGATACGCAGCACTGTATTGCTGAACAAACTGTTCGGATCGTTTTTATTAAGTTTGAAACTTTTGATATCGTTACCGTTATACCGGTTCAGTCCTTCACGCGTGCCAATCCATATAATCCCCCGTTCATCAATATAAAGGCTATTGACAGAAAATTGGGAGAGTCCGTCGTCCGTGGTCAAGTGGCTAAAAGTGATGTTTTGACCTTGTGTGCGGACTCCAGCTACGCTTAAAAATAGCAGAAATAAAAGAATTACTTTTCTCACTAATTTATTTTTTAAGGTGTTTACATCTATGCAAATATATTGTTTTTATTCGATTTCAGTGAATCTTATTAGAAGAAAGTAACTATAAAACACCGGAAGAGAATTCTATTTAACAGAATTACTCTTCTGGTTTCTAACCTAACTAACCTCTTGTTATAGTGTTTGTGCCTGTTTCGTTTTTATCAGTTCAGATTATTACCACACTACATACTGATTGAAAAAACGAGTACTTTCAGCAATCCATGAGTCCATGTTCTCATAAGCTGCAAAGTGTCCTGATGTAGGGTAACATATCCAGCGTTTAGGTGTACGGATGTGATTGTATGCTGCAAAATTTGTATGTGGTGGTGTAATGTTGTCTTGAAGTCCGAATCCCATTAATACTGGGCATTTGATCCATCCGGTCAGATTCTTCAAGTCAAAGTAAGTTAGTAATGAGAATATTTTATCTTTGTCAATATTCTGCCGGGCAGCTCCTTCGAATACCAAGTTGGCAGGCCAGTGAACCAAACGGAAATAATCGGGATAGTCTGACAGAAAGGGTACGATAGGCGCAGCTGCGGAAATACGATGGTCGAGTGACGCTGCTGCTAGTGTGAGCGCTCCACCTTGCGAAATACCTGTAGCAAAAAGGTTTTGTCCGTCAAAGCATGGCTGAGCAAAAATAAAATCAATACTGCGGACTGTATCAGCAAAAGCACCTCTGTAATAGTAATGTTTGGGTGAATCCAGTCCGAAAGCAATCCACTCACCAAAGCGGTTATAAGGTTTGTTGAGGCCTTGTCCACGGGGTGGAATGACCAAGATACACCAACCGGGATAGTCGTCGGGACTGGGAATCCAGGTGACGGCATCATAACCTTGATAAACCACTACGGCCGGATGACTCTGACCATCTGTAGGGACTGCCCAATACCCCCGTAAGATTTCTCCTTCAAGCGAGCGCATTTCTACTTCGTAAACATCACGCTCTGGCTTCGAAGATTCAGGTAGACGTGTCATTTTATAGGCAGGGTGTACACGTTTAAGTTCGGTGATGGTTTTATTCCAAAATCTTTTTAAGTTAGGGGGACCATCCGGTTTGGATAAAATCTGTTCGGCTTCGTATCCAAAGAAGAAATGTTTCAGAGTGTCGGTGCCGGCAATGAAACAAACCTGGTAAAATCCGGGAGTGAGATTCGTGAGAGTGACTGATGCACGACTGCGAAAGCCTCCACCGGGAGCTATCGAATCTGTTCCGAAAGAGTAGGTTATAAAGGTAGACGATACAGCATTGCCGAAATCTGTTGCAATGTCCATGCGTATCCTATCCGAAAAACCTGACTGTGCAGATGTCAATTCCAGCATGAAGCGTACTGGATGTTCGTTATCGAACATCCAGTTTTGCTCAACAGGAATATTGAGATTTATGGTCTTCTGTGTATAACTTCTTATTGAGTATCCGGTCAGGAGTATAATGACGTATATCCACTTTTGCATCCTGTTAATCATTGTAATTACTCTTTGATATAAAACGTAATCAGCACTCCTTTATGATCGCTTGGCCACTGATTGTTTACGGGCGGAATGATTGGATCTTTGGTTTGTTCTTCTATTCTTTGTCCGCGTACAATAGAGCCTGTTGGACCTACTATCTGGGCACTTTTTATTTGTAGATTTTTATTTGGATAATAGTAAACGAAATCAATTCGTTCGCGTTCATCTGCCTCCGGTGCCCATGAGAGATTCTCTGGAATGACTGATTTATTGTCTGCTGGAAAAGTGAATCCTGGACATTTCACCGGATCGGGATGAATTACCCGGTAGGCATCTTTATATCCCCGTTGAACCAACAATTTGGAAGTTCCCCAATTGACGATACATCCGCGATGATCGAATAGATCTTTTGTATCGGCCTGCCAATCCAGATAAGAAGGCTCATTCAGATCTCCGGCAAAAAACACGAGTGCTCCTTGCTCTAGCTCTTTGGCAGCGTTGTTGATAAAAGCTTGGGCGGATTCTATACGGTCTGATTCTTCGCAGACAGCAAGTATCTTGTTTACATCAGTGATAGGAGCCGGAAGTTTATCCCAATTAACGCTACCGTCATTGTATCCCCGGGGATAGTAACAGGTGTAGTAACGATACTCTGAATGTGCCGGGTAAACGGCCACTCGTTTCCCATTGACATCCAGAATCGCTTTGAACATCCATTTGTTGATGCGTTCTGTCTCTTTGAACGGATATTTTGATATGACCGCTCTTCCGTCTATTCGTGCATCGTAATAGATGAGTCCCTTCTCTTTAAGCCTTGCATTAGTTTAGGCATCACGGGGTCGTCTTGCGGGCCTTTATATAATTCGCAAAATGTAGCGATGTCTGGCTGTAGGGCAGCAATCTGTTCTATCAGATATTCCGGAGCATGCTCCACCTTGGTACACTCCACCCATAAGTTGAGTTGAAGGAATTTAATCTCTGTTTTCTTTCCTGTTTCTTCTTCCGGTACAGATACTTCCGTATCGGTTTTAGAACATGCAGTGATAACAGGAAGTATGGCAATAATAATAGTTAATAACCACTTTTGCATAATCTGTATTTTTTAGATTTGATTACCAGCCCGGATTCTGACAGTTGGTTCCTGAAGCATTCTGTAACCGGATTGCTTCGTCACCCGGTATTGGATATAATAGGAATTTTTCACTATATGCTTTTCGGTTATTATCTACTACAAAACGGGAGTAACTTCCATCTGAGTTTGCCTTCATTCCGGTAATTACTTTATCTGTTTGATCTAGCATCTTCCAACGGCGTACATCAAAGAAATGGTGTTCTTCAAAAGCAAGTTCTACGCGTCTTTCGTTCCTGATTCGCAGACGAAATTGATCACAGGATAATCCGTAAGGAATGCCTGGCATACCTACTCTGGAACGTACTGCATTGACTGCGTCTACCGCATCATTGGGCACAGTTCCGGTGGTAGATGCTTCATTAGCTGCCTCTGCATAATTTAAATATAATTCAGCTAGGCGGAACTCTTTGAAGTAACCATCCAGATTGCCGGAACGTCCGGATTTATAATGCGAGAACTTACGCGTATAATAGCCGGTACAGGTGTAACGTGCGTTACTGGGATCAAGTGCACAGTTTCCTCCTGTCTTGGTTGAGAGTAGTGTACCGGTTTCCAGGTTTAGTTTGGAACCATCGTAATAAATAGAAGCTTTAAGACGCGGATCACGGTTCTCATACGGTTTGGCTTGATTGTAGAGACCTTGAACAGCCGAATTCAAGTTAGGTTGCAGATGATTGGCATCTAGATAAGGGCTCTCTAAATTGAGCAGAGGATAAGATTCTGTCATGTCACCGTTCACAACTTCATAGGCATCAAGTAGCTCTTGCGACGGACACGCACCGGCATCTGTCTGGCCGTCGGTAGTTGGCAGGCCAGCATAATTCCACATATACATTTGTCCAACTTCCATAATGGTTTCTTTGTCATTAACTACCGGCAAGTCAGTGCGCGAATAGAAATACACATCATAAGGAGAATAACCAGCTGTAGCATTCGGCTGTTTCTTATAAAGTTCATAATTGTTCGCCAGACAGTCATCCAGAGACTTTTTAGTAATTTCTGCGGCTTCTGTCCAAGTGATTGTTCCGTCATTGTACAGAGGACTGGCTGCATAGAGTGATATCTGTGAACGGATGGCTGCACAGATGGCTTTTGTCATAACGTGACGGTAGTTCTCCTTATCTAAGGAACGCCATCCCCATTCTTCAACAGTGGGAATATCAATAGCAGCCTGACAATCAGCTAATATTTGGCGGGCACACTCGCCAAATGTACCTCTTTTAACCTTGGTATAATCGTAGTCGGGAGTTGTTATGATGGGAACACCTCCATAACGTTTCACCAATTGAAGATAATAGAAAGCGCGTAATGTAAGTACCTGTGCCTTGAAACTGTTACGTATATCTTCCGAGTAGACACTGGCAGTAGGGATATTGGCAAGAAAGATGTTGCAGGCACGAATCCCTTGATAATAATAATTGTAGTTTTCCGGATTTCCTTCGATGCCCTCCAGCGGATTGCTGAAGGGAGATAATTGTCCTTCATTCCATTTGCGGGTAACTCCGTTCTGTAGTTCCCAGGAATCTTTGGCTTCATCCGTACAACCAGCTAGCATGGTATAGTTATAGTTCATTCCGTAATTCAGAATCCATCCATAACATTGATTCATATAAGTATACGTTTTACGGTTCGTGGTAAACAAATCGCTGTAATCCGTACGGCCGTCCGGATGATCTTCAATTTCAGTACATCCTATGAATGAGGATAATATGAGTAAGGAGAATACTCCTGATATGATTTTATTTATTTTCATAACTTCAGTCTTTAGAAATTCAGGTTAAGTCCTATGTTAAATGTTCTGTAAATGGGGTATACAGAGTAGGAATATTGTTCCGGGTCCAGATTATCGAACTTGAGAGATGAGGTGGTCAACAAATTGGCTCCGCTGATATAGAATCTCATTTTCTCCAGTTTCAGCTTACTGCTCCAACGTTTAGGAAGTGTATAACCTAATACTACATTCTTCAATCTCATATAGTTATTTTTGGAATAGAAGAATTCATTCGATTGGAGACTTGAAGAGCTTCCTGTGGTCAAAGCCGGATAGCTGATTTTTTCATTTGCCGCATAGCGATCTGCTGTCCAGGCATTACGGTGCAGGTCTGTGTACACTCCTTGGTAAGCATTATCGAAGATACCGCATCCACTGTAATAGGCTGCTGTACCTGATACACCTTGTAACTGAACATACAAGTCAAAGTTTTTGTATTCCAGTTGAATAGAACCACCATAAGAAAGTGTAGGTAGTGTCTGGGCTTTGTCCATCGGTGCCTGGTCACGCTCATCTATATTTCCGTCGTTATTTAAGTCTTTGTAAATGAAATCACCTGGGCGCGGAGAAGCACCAGAGAATCGCAGACCGCTTTTATCTATTTCCTCCTGGCTATTATAGTAGCCGTTTCCGTTGGAATAGTCAATCAGATATCCGAACTGTTGTCCTGCAGAATAGCCGGTTTTACGATATGGATAGTAATATCCGCTGGCGGTACGGTTCAACTCTTTTATGTCAGTTACTTCATTTTTATTGTATCCCATATTCCCTCTGATAGTCATTCTTAATCCATATTTCAGATTCTTGATATAAGATAGTTCAAGATCAAATCCTTTGTTGTTCATCTTACCCAGATTTTCAAATGGCAGATTTTCACTGGCGATACCTTGTGCAGAAGATACACTGTTATTTTGGATAGCCATTTGGGTCTGTTTCACGTTCCAATAATCAAATGTGATACCTAGTGAGTTGAATAAGGTAACATCTATTCCGTAATTTTGCTGGAAAGATTCTTCATAATGGATATACGGATTACCTTGCATACCTTCTACAGTATGAAAGCCATAGTAGTTGCTTAGTAAGTAACCTGCATCTTTATAACGTACATCTGTAGCATACAGGAAACGGGTGTCAGATATCTGGTCATTGCCCAGCCAGCCGGCAGATGCGCGTATTTTGAGGAAGGACAACCAATCTGTGTCTTTCAGGAAACTTTCGTTGGATACCACCCAAGCGACAGATACTGTCGGGAAGAATTTAAAACGGTTACCCGGTTTGAACTGTTCTGTGCCATCATAGGTAAAGTCTCCCTGTATATAGTACCGTGAATCATAGCCGTATTTCACATGTCCCATTAATGACAAACGATCGTATGGGAGATCACCGTTTTTCATCATATTCTCATTGAAATAGCTGACAAATGCATCTACTTCATGTTTGCCTCCAAAAATACGATTATAGTTGATGAACCCTTGGAAGTTGATAAAGTAGCGCATATTAGCGGTCTTACTTAAACTTAGAGGAAGAGTGGTGTGAGTACCGAAAAGTCCGCTGCCATTGGCTGCATAACGTGCGTAGTCAGTAGAACCATAGATTGTTCCGTGATAGTTTGCTTCATAACCTACTATTCCTTTTACGCTCAATCCTTTAGTCAGGAATCCCAGATCCAGATTCATTCCATAAGCGACGTTCAGATTGATACCTGTTTGATGGCTATATCCGGAGCGGTTGATAAGTCCGTAAGTAGGATATTCATTGTATTCTGCAGTAATCACTTTTCCGTCTTCGGTGATAGGTCCAGGTACGGTGGGGGCCATCTGATAGATCGAATTCATGATATCTCCTGTCCCGTTGTATCCTTGATTTATCCGGTCGATAGTGACATTTGTGTTAAGGAAACAGTTTAGATAACGATGCAGAGTGACGTCCACATTAGCTAAAATGTTGAAGCGATGCAATTTGAGTGCAGGATTATAATTATCATTCTTCTCTGCATCAATCAGGCTGTTTTGGTGAAGATAACCGGCATTAACAAGGTATTTAACCCGGTTGTTACCTCCGCTGATATTTACGTTGTAACGTTGCATACTGGCTGCATCATTCATGAAAGTGTCATACCAGTCGTGTCCCGGCATAGTTCCATCTGTAAACCCGGCTATTTCATATAAAGAATAGAGTGGAGTGCCACCGTCATTGAGTAAGGCCTGGTTACGCATTTGTGCGTATTCACCGGTACTTACTATTTTAGGACGCTGGGTAGCCTGTTGTATGGAGAAGTCCATGTTCACATTTACTTTAGTACGTCCTATTTCGCCTCTTTTTGTAGTAATAAGAATTACTCCGGAAGAAGCTCGCGGACCATATAATGCTTTAGCTGCGGCATCTTTCAGAATACTGACAGATTCTACAGTGTTGGCATCGAGTGTATTCATATCGAATAATGGAGCCGGAATTCCATCGAGTACAACCAAAGGTGAATTACCGTTTATGGAATTCAGACCACGTATATACATCGTTGTTGCATCATCGGCTGGTGTGCTGGTGGATTGGATAGAAGTCAATCCTGCCAAGCGTCCGGTCAGCGTAGCTGAAAATCCGCTATTAGGTGTTTTAACTAACTCTTCTCCCTGAACGGTAGAGATTGCTCCTGTATAACCTCCTTTTCTCTCTTTCTGCAGCATGGCTACTTCGAGAGATGTATCCTGACCGGCGATGTCTGATATCAGACAAAACTCTACCGGTTTATTCAGAGTGAATTTCATTGTCTGGTTCCGATATCCCGGAATCTTACAAATGACCATACTGGCTCCCGACGGAATCTCCATGATGAATTTTCCGTCTTTATCACTGCTTGTGGTGTATTCGGGATTGTCCGGGACAGAAATGATTGCGCCGTCTAAAGGTTCGTTGCTCTCATTCCGCACCACACCGGATATAACTTCTTGCACTTGTGCCCGGCATACTTCATTGCCTGTGAACAGGCATACGATGCACAAAAGTGTGATTATTCTGTTTTTCATATACATTCTGTTTTATGATTACCATCCTGCATTTTGCCACGTCTGTCCTGTCGTGCCTTCCAATACGGCTGCTTCATTGGCAGGGATAGGATATACGTGCCATTTCTTTTCATAACTCATTTTGCTCGGTTTGCTGCCGTCTGTTCCTAGATTGATTCTTTCATAAGAGAATGAGTTTCCATTTTTGGTGATTCTCATACCTGTGGTAAACTTCTCATTTTCCATATTCTCATTGGCGGGTGTCCAACGGCGGATATCGAAATATCTGTCTTCTTCACAAGCCAGCTCTATCTGGCGTTCGTGGCGTACCAATAAACGAGCTTCGTTCTTGTCGTTTGTCGACAGATCAACCGAAGGATCAAAACCTGCGCGATGACGGATTTCATTGATCCATTCCAGGCCTCGGTAAGGTGTCCGCTTTCAATAGCGGCTTCGGCGGCATTCAGATAAATTTTGCCTAATCGGTAAAAACGGAAACGGCCATCATATCCAGCCACTCCGGCTGCCTTACAGTTACCGTTTACCATTCTTTTTCTCCAATAATAACCGGTACGTGTATTCGTATTTCCACTTGTACGGATTTCGCTATTTCCTCCCACGTACGTTTCTACTACTGCCGGTTCCTTTCCTAACAGCACAGGACTGTTATTATAAAAAATTGTAGCCTGGAAACGAGGATCACGTCCCTTATAAGGGTTGGCTGGGTCATAACCGCTATTAGGGTTATAATTAGGTGACAGATGCTTCTCATCGTTATAAGGTTTCGATAAATCCAGTACAGGCTTTCCTGTTGCTAGCATATCATAGGCGTCTACTAATTCTTGGGAAGGAACAATAGTTAATTGAGCGTTTCCCAATACCGGAGCTCCGATAACGTCATACAAAGGATTGGTGTATGGGTCGGGCCAATAGCCTTCGGTACTTTGCCAGATTGTTTCTTTATCACTGGGATCTGTTCCGATATAGTTATTGAGCGTAAAGTACTCCATATAAGCATTGTTATAGTACTTTTCAGTATCCGCACATTTAGTATACAATTCATATCCATTGGCTTTCAGCTGTTCCAGACAGTCTTTGTTGATTGTGTAAGCCCATTCCCAAAGATCTTTGCCGCCATTGTTGTAAGTGCTGGCTGCGAATAGACATGCTTCGGAACGGATAGCCATTGCGATACCTTTGGTCATTCTGATCTTCTCGTTGAGTGTTGTCAGTCGCCAAGGGAGGTTGCTGGATTGCAAAGCTATTTCGCAATCATCTACAATGAATCGGGCACAGTCTTCGAAAGTAGGACGTGATAGAGTTGAATAATCATAGTCTAAACCGTATGGCTCTTTCTCAATAGGCACAGGACCATACCATTTCAGTAACTCCATATAGAAATAAGCACGGAGTACATGAGCCTCTGCTACCCAACGGTCACGGTCGCTTTCTCTTGGTATGGCGGCGGTGGCTGCCCGTTGGAGGAATGTGTTGATAATACGGATTTGCCCCCAGTATAACTGCCAGTATCCTCCTTCTGAGTAGGTGTCACCCATATCTCTGCGAACGTCGAGATAGAAGTCGGTGGTGGTACAGTTGCCGGATGCGGCATGTGCAAAGCCGGCACCGGAACCATCCGTGCAATCCCACGCTTCATCACTAAGTGCTACGGGATAGTTGCTCCAGAAATGATATCGTAAACTCTTTTTAGGCAGATAGTCAAAGCAAGTACTGAAATAAGCTTTAGTCAGATCGGGATCTTGGAATACTTCGTCCAGTGATAATCTTCCGTCGGGAGCTACATCCAACGCTTCATTACAAGAACTGAATGTGAGCAAGGAAGCAAACATGCATATATAAATCAATCTTTTTTTCATATCGGTTTTGTTTTAGCCGTTAAAATGTAATATTTAAACCTACATTGTACGTACGCATTGTTGGATAGGCTGCCGGACTGTTTTGTTCGGGATCGAAGCTGTCAGTCTTCAGGTGAGTCCATGTATACAAGTTGTTACCACTTAAATAGAAACGTACATTGGAAGCACCGATTTTCTTGCTGATGCTTTCCGGTAATGTATATCCTACTTCTGCATTTTTCAGACGTATATATGAGGCATCCATGATAAAGAAGTCGTTGGGCTGCAAGCTCGGGCCGCCACTGCTGGACAGACGAGGATACGTAATCTTTTCGTGATTATTATAGCGTTCTTCGCTCCAACGTTCCATGTGCATCTTGTAAAAGTTGCCGCTGCTTTCATAAATACCGGCTCCTGAATAAGTCTTGCTGTATTGGCCTACTCCCTGCAACATGATAGAAACATCGAATCCTTTCCAGTTGGCAGATAAAGAGAAACCGTAGTTGATGCGAGGCAATAGGGAGGAATAGCCAATGGGAGCCTTGTCACGGTCATTGATGACACCGTCTCCGTTGAGATCTTTATAAATAAAGTCTCCGGGTTCCGGTGTTCCTACACCTTCATAAGTCAGTCCGCTCTTGGCAATACTCTCGTCGCTATAGAAGAATCCTGTGCCGTCACGCCCTTTTTCAGGATCATAGCTGTGGTCGATGATATATCCCCAGTTTTGTCCTAATGAGAAGCCGGTGGTGCGGGTGCGATAAGCATAATCCTTACCTAATAGTGGCTCGTCATATTCCAATACTTTGTTTTTGGCATAACTGAAGTTTGCATTAGCAGAAACAGATAGCCCGTTTTTGAATTGTTTCTGATATCCGAGGACCATTTCGAATCCCTGATTCTTTACTTCACCATCGTTCATCAGTGGAAGAGCGGATGAGGGAAGACCTTGAATCATAGGAGTAGTCTGCGGGATAATCAGAATATTTTTTCTTTTTTCAACAAAGTAGTCAAATGAGAAGGAAAGATCATGATACAAGGATATGTCTATACCATAATTCTGTTTTTCAGCTGTTTCCCATGTGATGCTTTTGTTTCCTATGTAGTTTTCGGCTATCTTGTAACCTTGTCCCCAACCGGAACCATTGGAAGCATATCCCAAGCTTGGGGATAACCAATGATCTCCTTTACTGTCGGTGACTACGGAATATTGACTGATATTATCCAGATAAAGGAAACGGGCTGAACCGAAGGCGTCGTTACCAACTTTTCCCCAAGAAGCTCTTAACTTCAGATTGGTCAAAACCGGATTATCCTGAAGGAAGCCCTCATTAGTAATCAGCCAACCGAAAGAGGCAGCCGGGAAGAGACCAAATCGTTTGTCCGGTGAAAATTGTTCAGAGCCGTTATAACCTACGTTGACCTCTGCAAAATAACGTCTGTCATAGTCATAAGTTGCACGTCCGGCAATACCGATGACGTTGTAAGGAAGCAGTAGGTCACCGGATGTTTCTTTGGATTCTTTGATGTCCCGTTGAGCTAGAAACATAGCAGTGACATTATGCTTTCCGGCGAAGGTCTGGTTATAGTTGATTTGTCCCTGTAAGTTCATAACCCAATAAGATTCGGAAGACTTTGTGAGTTCAATCGGGCCGTCTTCGTCCTCCAGGCTAGGATGGCGATTGATAAACAAATGCTCTCCTGAAGCTAATGTCTGATACGTATACCAGGTATAGGAACGTTTTCCGATTGTTTTCCCAAATCCTTTGGAGTCGAAAGATACCTGGCCTTTGACAGAGAGCCCTTTAGTGATAAATCCCAAATCTATTTCTACTCCTCCGATAACATTGATTCCCGATCTGGTTTCCAGTTGATAGCCCGAACGGTTGATTAGCGGATATGCACTCAATGAATTGTTGGCGGGATCTTCTACGGATAATCCGGCACCAATAGGGAAAGTACGTATAGCATCAGTAGCGTATGCACCTTCCGGGGTGAGATACATGGAAGTAGGGCGTGAGGTCAAAGCGCTGTTGAATACACTTGACATACTTGCGGAAGTTCCGTTGATCCGTTCCAGATAAGAGGAAGCGTTTAAGTTAATCTTTACCGACTTATTGACTTTGTAGTCGATATTTGAGCGGAAGTTGTAGCGGTCTAATGAAGACTGGGCATTGTATCCCAACCTGGATTTAGGTTCTACGTTGAACATACCTCCCTGATGCAGATAGCCTGCACTTACAAAGTATTGAAGTTTGTCCGAACCTCCCGAAACGTTCATGTTGGCTCTGGTCATGGGAGCATAATCTCTGAACAAGATATCTTGCCAGTTATTATTCGGATAAAAATCCGGGTCTACAGGATTACCTGTTTTCCATGAGTCGAACTTATCAATGTCCGGCCCGAGGAATTCAGCGGAATTTCCGTCGTTCACGAGTGCTTCATTGCGAAGTCTGACCCAGTCCCATGAATCCAGACGTTCGGGCTTGAAAGCGATTTCCTGCATGCTGAATTCTACATTGGCACTGATACGGGCAGTTCCTTTTTCACCTCTACGAGTGGTAATCATTATCACTCCGTTGGCACCACGTACTCCGAATACTGCTGTTGCGGAAGCATCTTTCAATACGGAGATATTAGCAATCTCGTTCGGGTCGATAGATCGCATATCGTCTACAGCTACTCCATCTACCATAATTAATGGGTTTGTTCCGTTTGTAGTGGCAGCACCACGCAGGAACATGGTGACTTCGTCACGTCCCGGTTCACCGGAGGTCTGGATAGTTGTCAATCCTGGGAGTTTTCCGGATAAAGCGGAACTTAGGTTGGGCGATGAGGATTTCATCAAATCTTTTCGATCAATGGAAGCTACGGAACCGATGACAGAAACCTTTTTCTGGGTACCGTAAGCTACCACTACAACTTCCTCCAGGTTCGCTACGTCCGGATGCATGATGATACGCATGTCTTTTTTAGCAGGAATGTCCTGCTTTTGATAACCTACATAACTGATTTCCAGTATAGCGTTGGGGGCAACCGATAAAGAGAAACGACCGTCTATGTCTGTAATAGTACCATTCGTTGCTGCTCCTTTTTCTATGACGGAAGCTCCGATCAGGCTTTCACCGGACTCGTCTACGACGACTCCAGAGGCTGTTATTTTAGACTGTTGCTGTGTCAGGGTAGCATCTCCGATATCCGATGCATTTCCTGTAACGGGAATACAGATTCCCAACCCAAGCAGCAGGCACATTTTGTATAGCCAATAACTTTTTTTCATAACTATAACGTTTAAGATTGTTTTCTGTCTAATTAAATGAACTCAACATTTTATCCTTGTCGTATCCTATGTATTCATAGCGTTCTATCCGGACACCTTGATTCTTTGCGGTAATACATGGGCTTGTGCCATTCCATGGGCTATCCATCCACCATTCTTCTACTAGTAGCTTCCTTTGAGTTGAAGAGCTGTCGGTAAATGAGAACTGAACTTTTGAGGCATCTACAGCTCCACCGGAGTAACCTAGTACGGAATAAGTACCTGCCAGATTACGCAGATCAACATAAGTGAGCGGACAACCGGATGCATTTAGTGATGTGATGGATTTGCACCGGTTTATATCCAGATATGCTAATCCCGGATTGTTGCTCACATCTATAGAGGTTATCATATACTGATCGCCAGAAATGAATTTGGTTAATCCTGCATTCTTGGCACTGAAAGTCTGAATTCCTTTCTCATCTACCGGACCTGCCGTGTAGCTGGTACTGATTGCGTATTTACTAAGATCGATTTCTCCCAGATTATTTCCATCCAGAATGAGGTTTTTGTATCCGCAGAAGTATTGTAGTCCTTCCAGATTAGTGATTCCCTTATTGCTAAGATCAAGGGTCGTGTTATTCCTGAAGTATTCAGTATTCAGAGCAGCCACTGTCAGAACTTTATCTCCATCGAATACATCCGGAACCAATGCTTTGAGTGCGTTTCGCAGATTGATATCAGGAATTTCTCCGTACTTTTTCATTGTCTTCTGATATTTTCCGTAACTGTAATAATAGTTGTTGTTTCCATCGGGATAGTCGTGCATCCAGTCGTACCCTTCCACTGTCACTCCATTATTGATGGCATCTACGATAGAACCGCTATTGCTGTAGTATGAGTCCATCCACCAGGATTCCATTTTCAGGAGTCGTTCTTTACTTGCGTCATCGCTGAAAGTAAATTTGAAGTCTGTGCTGTTGTAGTTCAGACATCCGCCATAGATACTTTGGTAATTGCGTACATCCAGATATACCAGTTTACAGTTTAGAGCAGAGAACTTCTCAATGTTATAACAATAATACAGGTCGACAGATTCTAGTTTGGTACTTCCATCTATGTTGAGAGATACCAATGTCGTGTTCGGCTGTTCCGAAGTGGCTAGTTCCAGTTTGGTCAGACCAGTGTTTTGTGCAGTCAGTTCAGACAGTCTGGATAGTACTTCTGCAGGAATTTCACTGATATCATTATTGTTGCAGAGCAGTTTCCGAATGTTGCTGAAATATTCGAGTCCCTCCAGAGAAGTGATATTTTTATCGCTGATATTTAGTGTGCCATCAGTGAAAGTGACATATTTAGCACTGGAAGATATCTTTTCTCCTTTAAATATATCAGGGAAAAGAGCAGACAAGGCATTACGCAGGTTTTCGTCGGGCATAACTCCAACAGTACTGTTGATGACGCCTAATGTTCGCATTTTGCTACCGCGTACCAATACAAGTCCATAAGAATCTTTGGTGGCCGTAGAGGGGTAAAGTACCGTGATATGATCGGATTGTACTTCTCTGGTTTCCATGTAGATGGGCTGTTCGGTTCCTCCTGAAAGGGGAGAAAGAGCCAGTACATCACAGTCGATAAAGCCATTTCCCTGAATGGTAATCTCTGTGCCCAGGGATTCTTCCGAAATATCCGGAAGCACTACATTGGTTACTCCTAGGTCTGTGCCTAACTTTTCGTCTTCACATCCCAAAAGGAATACCATTCCAAGCATTAATAAAATGTAGAAATGTGTTTTCATAAATACTATTTGTTTAATGAATAAATAGAGTACATAGTTATTCTTGTTTTAAGACGATCACAGAATGAGCCGGAAGTAAACATAGAATTTTATCGTTCACTTTGAGAGGCTGGGCGTCCGGAGCCAACATTTGGTCTGTGGTAGGTAAACCGTCTTTGATATAACGGTAAACCTGATAATTCCCTTTGGTTTGCGTATGTTGGTTGATGAGGCTTATTGCTTTCTCCTGGTCCATTCCATTGGCGAAAACATATACCCATTTGCCATTTGTGTTTCGAACAGCAGTTCCTGCATACCATTCTTCCGGTGTTGCTATCGGATAGATTTCAGCTCCCGGGCGTATGAAACGTGTCAACAGAGAATAGGCATAGTACTGTGGGCGTACCTCGTAATCACTTTTGATATCGTTGTAGTATGGTTCCGAAGCGTATGTTTTCTTTACATACTTCCATAAACCCAGTTGCTGCATTGCTCCGTAGTCTGCATCCTTACCATAGTATTGGTCTATCAGGCTCCAATAGCTAACACCGCTTGCTCCTGCATTGAGTAGATTGATGGCTATGCGTGTCATGAGTACTCCTCGTTCATACAAGTCGATATCTTTTTGTCTGGTGGCACCTACGCATTGATTACCTCCGAATTCACCGATGAAATGGGCTTTTCCAACTGAAGAGGCCAATTGAGAGTTTTGTTTTTCCCAATCCAGAATTGTGGAGTTCGGAGTTTCGTAGCCGAAGATATAGGTGTGGGAGTTGAATACGTCAGCAACGTTCGCCAGTCCTTTCGTGCAGGCTGCCAGATATTTATGCGTTCCTGTACCTCCGTCTGAATTGTCAGAAAGGCTGAAATGTACTTTATTTCTTATTCCATCCTCTTTGAAACGTCTGTCGAGTACTTTACACATTTCAATATAGTCGGCGGTGGGAGCAGCTTTACCTTTGATGATATATGACCAATCTGGTTCGTTGATCGGAGTAATCTCTTTGACGCACGTGTATTTTTTGTTGTTGAGCAGGTGTTGTACAAGTGCGGAAAAGTTCTCGCTCCATTCTTCATAGTTAGTCGGGGCTACTACCCAGTTACCATAATTCCCTTCGGCCAGGAAATGTCCCGGAGGGGCTCCCCAAAGTACAAGGGTGACTTCCATTTTCTGTTCTTGTGCCATATCCAATACTTTGTAGAGTGATTGCATTTCTACAGAGTTGAAAGTGAAATTATGCCAGTCGATTTTGGATGCATCCGGATTGTCATTCTTTGGCTCATACCATTGTGGCATCACCATCACCCGTAAGCTTTGCAGTCCCATTTCTTTGACACGTTTCACAACGATGCGATCCCAGTCTTCAGCTTTAGCTCCATCATTGCGGGTCACATTTTGTGAGAGAAAGTGGGGATCTAGTTCTGCACCTATAGCACGGAGCTTTACACCGGTTTTCTTTCCTACAGAAAGTTTCTGTATGGCAGTTGTTGAACTTTGGTATTTGATTATCAGACTACTTTGCGGGTTATCCAGTGTCAGCGTGAAGCCGTTAGCCAGTTCTTTACCGGTTTTCTTTATAGCTTCTCCTGTATCTTTATTGGTGAGTATATAAGTGTGGTCAGGGTGTAGCCTGATAAATTGACAGTATAGCTCTTGTCCGGATTGTCTTTGCGGCGGAAAGCTACGATGTATCCGCTGTCATCCGACGGACGATAAAGTTGGTATGCTAGCCAGATATTTTCCGAAGTAATGTTGTTTATTCCACTCAACGGATAGTAATCTTCATAGAAATAGGGGCGGAGTTCTTTGAACTCTGCCTGGCGGTCGCGCATATCATAGATGGATTGTCCGGCTTCGGTTATTTTCCAGTTGTAGATAATAGAGGTTCCGAGGCTGGAACGGAAAGTGAATTTATCGGCACTCACAGTTCCTGTACCATGCAGGGGAAGGTATAAGTTCAATCCGTAAGTATGGCATTGATAGCCGATTGGTTCTCCATAACTGTAATCTGTTCTCCACATCGGTGCACTGCGTGAGATACTTTCGAGGTCAATACGGCGTCCGCCACTGGCACAATTATCAACCAGCAAGCCCGGAAAGCGGTTCAGCAGATATTCCCAGAAAGAATAAAGTCCTTCAATGTATCGGATTTCGCAGATACCTTGTCTGCCAGGTTCATCATTGGCAGCCCAGAAACCTTCCGGCTCTATATTGAAATCCTGGCGGTAGTAGTCTATGCCATTTTCTTCGAGGAAGTCTCCGATATATTTACTCATCCATCGACATGCCTCCGGATTTCCGAGATTGATAGATAAGAGTCGTGCTCACCATCTTTTGTCCAGTCTTCCTGTTTGGCTTTTCCTCTGGCATCCAACATCCATTGAGGGTGTTGCAGTGCCCAAGCTGAGCCTTTCATAACACGCTCCGGTTCAAACCATACCATGAACTTGGAACCAACTCTATGCACTTCGTCGGCGATGGGGCGTAATCCTTCGGGGAAACGAATAGAGTCGACGGTCCAGTTTCCTACGGTGTTCGCCCAATTCTTATGATTGGCTACATCTGCAGAGTGATTGTACCATCCGGCATCCAGCCAGAATACTTCGGGTACTAATTTGAATTGTTCATACCGTTTCACCATAGCAATGGCATAATCTGTAGTCAGGCAGGTATATTCATTACAGGGAGTAGGATCACCGTAGTTGAAACTGGTCGATATTGGATATACGGTCGGTTTACCACCTACTTTCCAAGTGTGGTGGGCTTGCACGAAACGGCGGAACTGGTTGTGTCCTTTCATCCGGTCGGAACCGTTCCAGAATGACAGGCATACACTGGAAGTGCGGATGCTCTCTTCCGGATACAGATAGGTTTTCAAACGTTCAATTCCGGAGGTAAGCGCTACGCTTTGCTGGTCTGCACAGCGCACATCGGCAAACCAGGTTCCTGTCCATCCGATGGCTACGATAACTCCTTGATTAGCCGGAGATTCAATATTGAAGAATGGCATACGCATTTGTGAAGAGCGTCCACCTTCCGGTCTCATATAAAGATTATCACCCGGAGACAAGATTGTAAGTTGCTGGCTGAAATCTGATTTGGATGCATGGCTGCCTTCGGAATGATGAGGTTGAATGCTCCCGGATGCTGGTAGCGGAATGTGATATCAGACACTTTTATGTTGGCAATCTCCGGCGTATTTTTCTTTCCCTGGTTGGTGAAACGGAGTACCCATTCCACCGTATTGAAGTCGGTAAAGCCTTTCACTTCACATTCGACTTTTAATCCTCCGGATGGTTCACGATAAGTATAAAGGTATTTCAGAACCTTGGGATCGTCACTTTTCTGACGCGTAGCCGTATAAGACCAGCTTTTGATAAATTCCTGTGAAGGTTTACCTCCATATTCGAAAGAGAAAGGAGGGACCACACCGCGGGCAAAGTGGGTGGTTATCCATTGGCTGGTGTTTACCGGGCGGTCGCTCATGCGGGCTACCGTCTGTCCTGTTCCATTATGAGGGAACAGAAGCAGAATGAATAGATAATATAGTATTCTTTTTTTCATTCTTTATTCGGTTTTTCGTTGGTAACTTTATATTTTAGTAATAAGGAACTATGTGGCTTTTCGAGGATCAGTGGCAACTGACTGGTCAGTTCTTTTCCCTGATAGATTTTGCTCTGTCGGCTATCCATGTCTGTCACTGTATAGTATTTTTCCGGATCCACTCCTGAAAGTCTGACGGTGATTTTTTTGTCTTTGGAGGCGGTTCTGCGGAAAGCAACGATAATACCACTGTCGTCCGACGGACGATGCATTTGATAGGCTAGCCAGATATTATCCCGCGTCATGTCTTCTGTACCCGTCAGTGGTAATAATCTTCGTAATAGTAAGGTCTGATTTCGTGGAATTCTTTCAGACAACGTTGCATTTCGTAAACGGAGGCATTTTTATCGGTTATTTTCCAGTTATAAATCAAAGCTGTGCTGACGCTTGAGCGGAAAGAATACGGATCGGTCTGTAAACTACCTGTTCCATGTAAAGGTAGGAAGAAATTCAGGCCATACGTGTGACATTGGTAGCCGTCCGGATCGTCGTAATGATAATAATCACTCCTCCATAGTGGTGCGCTTCGGCCGATTGTTTCCCAGTCAATACGTCGTCCCCCACTGGCACAGTTGTCTATGAGCAGGTTCGGGAATCGGCTCAGCAGATAATCCCAGAAGTAGTATAGTCCTTCGATGTGTCGTATCTCTTTCATTCCTGTACGTCCGGGCTCATCGTTGGCTGCCCAGTAGATATCCGGCTGCATATTGAAATCCTGACGGTAATAGTCTATGCCGTTTTCTTCGAGCATATCGCCTATATATTTACTCATCCAGTGGCAGGCTTCCGGATTTCCCAGATCGAACAGTAGGTAGGTGTCATTGTTGTGTTCGGGAATGTCGAGCATCCAGTCGGGGTGTTCTACTGCCCATTGGGTACCACGGATGACACGCTCGGGTTCGAACCAGACCATGAATTTAGCTCCTACTTTGTGTATTTCGTCGGCTACAGGACGAAGTCCTTTGGGGAAGCGCAATGTATCTACAGTCCAGTTACCGGCTGTGTTGGCCCAGGTCTTGCCATGTTCGAAGTCTGCAGCATCGGTGTTCCATCCGGCATCCAGCCAGAATACTTCGGGTTTCAATCCGAACTGTATGTAACGTTTCACCATGGCAATGGCATAATCGGCTGTCAGGCATGAGTATTCCGTACAAGGTGCGGGGTCCCGATAGTTGAATCCGCTGGAAAGAGGATATTCGGCAAATTTTCCGTTGATTTTCCGTGACTTGTGTGCCAGGACAAAACGGCGGAATTTATTGTGTCCTGCCATCCGGTCGATATTTTCCCAAAACATCAGACTGATACTTGGGGTACGAATTGTTTCCTGTGGACGTAAGTATAATTTCATGGTTTTCATTCCCGAAGCCATGGATATTGTACGATTATCTTGTGCGCATACATCTGCATACCAGGTGCCCGACCAGCCTACTCCTAATATGACTCCCTGTCCGGCAGGTGATTCAATGTTGAAGAAAGGAAGATAGTCCCCTTCTGAAGAGCGTCCTCCTTGTGGAGACATCTGTTTGGTTTCACCCGTTGCCAGAGTAACCGAACGTGGATGGAAATCATATTTGGAGATATGGTTTCCGTCTGCATAGTGTAACTTGAATTCTCCTTTAGAAGCGTATTGCATGGCAAGGTCCACTACTTTCACTTGTTCCAGAGTGGGAGAGTTGCTCGTACCTTTGTTGGTGAAGTTCAATACCCATTCGGCAGCCTGATAACTGGGGTAGCCTTTTACGGTACATTCTACTTTCAGTCCGTTGGTAGGATTGTAGTAGGTAAAGAGATACTTTATCACATCCGCTTCTTCGGATTCTATCTTTTGCTGGGAATAGTCCCATTGGCGGATAAATTCTGCGGAAGGTTTCCCGTCACATATAAACGAGAACGGAGGTGTTTTTCCTTTAGCGAATTGTTTCTGAATCCATTTTTCGATTTCAGGAATGTGTTTGGAGATTTTAGCCGTCGTCTGACCCACGGCTATGATGCTCCACACACTCATAATCAGTAATGAGAACAGGAATTTCGATTCGATTTTCTTGAAATGTTTCATTAGAATATAGGTTTATGTGGTTTTTATTTTTCTCATTATTCCGATCAGATAGCACCATACAATGGCAAGTACTATGATTGCAGATAACTGACTGTGGAATGAATCGGTAATTACTCCTAAAATAGGCGGGAGGACGGCACCGCCAGATACACCGACGATAAGAAGTGCAGATACTTCGTTCGCTTTCTCGGGAACACGTTTCAAAGACAGAGAGAAGATGATGGAAAACAGATTGGCATATCCTATCCCGAAAACTGCTACACATCCGAGGATAAACCAGAGATTAGTGCTAATGGTCATCAGTATCAATCCTGCGAGAGCTATCCAGACGCTATAAATATAGAATTTACTTTCTGAATATTTCATCAGTAGGATACCACCCAAAAAGGCTCCTACAGTGCGGGCGAAGAAATACACACTATTTCCCATTCCTGCATCTGTCAGTGGTAGATCACAACGTTCCATCAGGAATTTAGGGAAAGTCATATTGATACCTACGTCTACACCTACCAGCACGAGAATACCGATAAAGAAAGCAAGAATGTATTTGTCTTTGAATAATTCAAGAGTGACTTTGAAAGAAATGTTCTTCCGTTCCTGTTGTTTTTCTTGTATAGGGGTAAGCCATAGCCATATCAAAGCGAGCAGTGACAGTCCGGCATAAATGGGGAATATCATTTTCCATCCGAAAAAACTACCAGTCACCCAAGCTGCCAGGATAGGACCCAGGAATGAACTGACTGCTTTGACAAATTGTCCTAGGGTTAATGTACCTGTCAACTTATCGTTTGCAACGACATCCGTTACTAATGGATTGAGTGAAACTTGCAATAGAGTGTTACCGATACCTATCAAGGCAAATGCGATTAATATGGCGGTAAAGTCGTATGCAACGAGTGGAAGGCACATGGCTAATACATGGAATGCGAAGCTAAGTAGTACGGTTTTCTTGCGTCCGATGCGATTCATTAACATTCCGGTGGGAATAGAAAGCACCAGGAACCACAAGAAACAGGATAGAGAGATGAGATTAACCATCGTATCGGTGAGATGGCTGAAATCATTCTTCACATAGCTCGTGGTTATTCCGACAATGTCAACAAATCCCATAACGAAGAATCCGAACATGACGGAGAGCATTTTTACTATGGATATTTCTTTTTTCATTCGTGTACTTTTGATGATAAATTACTTGGTTGGTGGGCATATATATCCAGCACGGTGGATATATATGGCTAACATGGTGAATATATATGCCCAATACGGTGTATATATATCCCCACTAAATGGGGTGTATATACTTCTATTTTTGTACTAATACCCTGATTGATGAACGAGATAATTTAAGTTTTAGGTTATTCTCTTGCGTGTTGACCGTTTCTGTTGATTCTATAAGATTATCACCTTCCGGTAGGCGTCCTTCCATATATTTGTAGACATTGTATTCTCCATTGGCACCTTCTTTATCATTTTCCAACTGTATCATCTTGTCTTTGTCTGTAGCGTTGGAAAGTACATACGTCCATTTTCCCTCTGTGTTGAGAAAAGCACTTCCGGCTATCAACTCGTCGCCGAGATCCAATGGATATACTTCGTCGCCCTGGCGGACAAAACGTGTCAACAGACTATATGCATAGTATTGAGGACGTACCTCGTAGTCTTCCTTGATTTTGGAATATACATCTGGGTCTTCGGTATAAGCGGATTTTAGATATTTCCATAAACCGAGTTGCTGCATTTCCGAATAGGAGGCATTGCGGTTATAATATTGATCGATCAGACTCCAGTAGCTTACTCCGCAAGCACCGGCATTCAGATAGTTCAGAGCAACGCGGATTATCTGTACCCCTCGCGTATACGTGTCTATACCATATTGACGGGCACTTCCGTATCCAGGAAAACCGAATTCTCCAACAAAATGTCTTTTACCTCCTGCAGAAGCTATATTTTGACGTTCCCAATTTACGAGAGTCGAATTAGGGGTGTTGTAGTCAAACTTGTATACATGAGAGTTATACAGGTCGGCTTCATCGTTTGTGAAAGCGGAAACACAGGCAGCGATATATCCGGGTGTACCGTCTGTATTGTCAGAAAGGTTGAAGTGTACCTTACTGCGTATTCCATCTGCTTTAAACTTGGCATCCAGTGCTTTCACCATGGGGGCGTAGGTGTCCTGCCAACCCATGGTTTCAAAATCACCTTGCCACATGATGCGGCCGTAACCTGCTATATGACTGTCAGGTTCATTGAATGGAGTAATTTGATTGATACAGGTATAATGCTTTTCTTCAATCAGGTATTTCACCATTGTGGAGAAGTTTTCAGCAAATTCTTCATAGTTATCTATACCGGCAATCCAACCCGGATTAACGTTATAACTTCGTGCATCACACAAGAAATGCTTTTGACCATTGTTAATGCCTGATAGTAAGTCGATATTGGTAATGGCTCCCCATACGACTAATGTCACTCCGATATTATTCTCCTGGGCCAGATCCAATACTTTGTATACAGATTGCATTTCTTCCGAATCAAAAGTGAATTTGCTCATATCCGCGACATTAGGATCGTTGTTGTCATTGGAGGGTTCCCACCATTGTGGCTGCATCATGATTCGGAATTGTTGTACTTTCATTTTCTTTACCCGTTGTACAACTATATTTTCCCAATCTTCAGCCTTTGAACCATCATTGCGGGTGATGTTTTGTGAGAAGAAGTGTGGATCCATCTCGACACCGATAGCATGAACCGGAGTTCCTGTTGAATTCCCTACTGCAACAGGATAATAGTTGCAAGCCGGGCAATCGTCATATTTGTTATAATCATCCGAGCAGGCGGACATTCCCCAAAGTGTGCAAACAATACTCAATAGAGTTTTACTGATATGTGTCATTTTCATTGCCATATTGATTAAATTTAGTAGGTTATTATTCAAAGCCTAATTCTGCCTCAATTGCCTGAATCAGAATGTGGATAACTTTGATGTGAATTTCTTGTATTCTGTCGGAATGTGCTGCTCGTGGCGCGCAGACTGCAATGTCTGCCAGTCGTGACAGTTCATTCTCTCCTTTTGAAGTCAGCGCTATCACTTTCATTCCATTGTTGTGTGCTTGTACGGCAGCTTTCAGTATGTTCTCGGAATGTCCGCTTGTGCTGATGGCCAATAATACATCTCCCTTACATCCCATAGCTTCTACATAGCGGGAGAAGATCTCGTTGAACGAAAAATCATTTCCCACACAGGTCATGTAAGCCGGGTCATTGATTGCAATTGCCGGTAGCGGGATGCGGTTGTTGCGGTAACGTCCGGTTAGTTCTTCTGCAAAGTGGGTGGCGTCACATAAAGAACCTCCATTACCACAGCTGATAATCTTATTTCCGGCTTTTAATGCTTCGGCGCAGGTAGAGGCTGCCTGTGAAATAATCCCGACTGTTGTTGTTTCCTCAAGAAAGCTCTCCAACGTTTGCCGAGCCTCTTCCAGTGTTGTTTCAATAAGCTCTTTCATAATAGTTAATCGGTTAAGTTAGCGGCTACAGAAAGAGCTGCATAATCTCCTATCTGCTCTCCCAAGGCGGCTGGTTTCACTTTACATACTCTGTTTGCACAGGATAATGCTTCCTGATCGATTATCTTTTGCATGATGGGTTCCATCATATTTTTATTCCGGGTATAGATGCCACCTATCACAATGACTTCCGGATTCAAGATATCGATCACCATGGATAATCCTTTTCCCAGATAAATAGCAGACGTCTCATATATGCTTTGGGCTAATTTATCACCTTTGGCAGCTTCTTCAGCCACTTTTCGGGCAGTAAGCTGATCTAGTTCCTGTAAGGTACACCATTCAACTTTCTGTCCGGTCTGCAATTTCTCCATCACATACATTTTGGAGAGTTGAGCAATACCTCCACCGCTGGCAAATCCCTCAAAAGAGCCCTTTTTACCGTAACCTATCGGACCGAAATCCGACAGGCGGATATGTCCCAGTTCTCCGGCATTGTCATTGGTGCCCGTATACAGTTTGCCATTTAATATTAATCCTGCTCCCAGTCCCGTACCGAATGTGAGAAAGACCATATTCTTAGTTCCTTTTCCTGCTCCGAACTTCCATTCGGCTAAAGCACAGGCATTGGCATCATTGTGTAGATTGGTTTTAATGCCCGTCTTTTTTTCCACCATTGCCACAATGGGGATGTTGTCCCATCCCGGCAGGTTAGGGGGTGACATGACAATACCTGTTTCACTGTTGAGGGGACCTCCGCAACAGATTCCAATCGCTTTTGTGTTAGTGGGGGTTAGTTGATGGAGTTGCATCATCTTTTCGGTCTCACAGAGGATTTTTGCTATTGTTTCGTCGACTGTTGTCGTGTCAAACTTCTTTTTGTCGATGATATGTAGCTCGTCGTTCTCTTTGATACCGTAGATGATGGCACATTTGGTGCCTCCTACGTCAATTCCTAACATGTTCTCTTTCATAAGTATTATTTTTTAGCGTATAATCCTGTTTTTTGTAACAATCGCTTGTATTCTTTCAGGCTGAAAGGAGCTTTACCATAGAGGTAGTGGTTCATGAATTTCTGATTACCGATTTGGTATTGAATCAGATAGATTCCCTGACCGCTTTCTTCCGGTAGTGAGGCAATTTTGACCTTTTCATTAGCTGGGATACGGAAGGTGCCTTCGTAGATTTTGCGACCGGAGGAGGCGTCGGTTACTGTTACATTTCCACTTTGTGTACTGCGTGTATCATTGGTTCCTATCAGTGGGTAATTTCCGTCTTCTGCATCATTAATCAGTACACAAACGTCTTGCTGAACATTCTTGATGAAATAATATGCCATCTTCTTTGAATTGTAATAGTCAACAATTGCATCAGAGATCACTGGCCATCCATCCCGCAGGTTCCACCAGATAATACCAGTCTTGTCGTCAAACTTCTTTCCACGCCACATTTCTATGAAATATTTCATAGCTTCTGCCTGTACGGATTGAGAAGCGAATATAAAATCATCCAGTTTGGAGGGAACTTCACCAAAAAGTAAACGTACCTGATTAATCATAAGATTATTGCGATCGAATGTCTTTCCCCATTCTGGGAATCTACGAACAGATTTGGTAACCCATTCATCATTCCATTCATGATTTTTTGTCCAGGGATATACGGCATCTTTCGTCATCATTTTCTGGAGACTTTCTAAATTAGGGCAGCCGTGATAGCCGATTTCACTGACAAAGCAGCAGGTAGCATCCGTATAGAATTTGTCTTTGTAATATCCTCTGGGACCCCATAAATGGTTTTCTGGTAAATATTGGTCAGCACTTCCTCTTTCATATACCGCTTGGCTGTAGTAAGGAGAGCTGGGAAGATAAGGGCGAGTAGGGTCAAACTCATAAATAACTGCCGGAAGGACCTTGCGGCTAACTACATCCTGATTTGGATTAATATTAAATGGTTGCAAAGACCAGCGCAGTGCACAATCGTCTTCATTATTTCCTGACCATAAAACGAGTGATGGATGATTGCGTAACTTGCATACAACGGAAATGGCCTCTTCTTCCAATGCTTGTGTAAATGAGCTGCGTTGAGGATAGAAAGTGCATCCCATCGTAAAATCCTGCCATACCATAATGCCGTTTTCATCGCATAAATCAAAGAAATGATGATCTTCATACACGTTGCCACCCCAACAACGTATCATATTGCAGTTTAATTCTACAGCCATGCGGATAGATTCGTCTACGAAAGAATGATCCCGGCTATGGAGTGCATCCATGGGTACCCAATTGGTTCCGTGAATAAAAATAGGTTCTCCATTGACTATGAAACAGAATTTACCCGGATGATCCGGTGGGAGGTTGATGTCTGTAATGTCTAGTTGAATCGTGCGGAGGCCTACCCGTTTATTATCTGTTGATAAAATAGTGCCGTCAGAATCTACTAACTCTACTTTTGCATCATATAAAGCCGGTTCTCCATATCCTCTTGGCCACCATAAATCAGCATTCTTGATTTCCATTATATATCGGAATGCTGGGGAAACGACAACAGAGCTTCCTTTATATATTTCTTTCCCATGGCGACTTAGTGTATATACGGCTTTCACTTTGTCGAACTTTTCGAAAGGTAGTTTTACTTGTACATCAGTATACAAACGTACATTTCTGGTAGCAGTGTCTACATTGGCGACCATATAGTGAACATCTGTGAGACGTGCCGGATTCAATACGCGTAATTCTACATCTCTCCACAAACCTGCACTGACTAATCGTGGCAGAATGTCCCATCCATAGGTGTGCGGAGCTTTTCTGATGAATACGGATTCTTCAGACGGGAAGTTTCCAATACTGAATGTCCCTAACAGATGTTTTTGTCCTTCAATAACAGATGAACGGAGTATCACTTGGAGTTGATTGCTTTCTCCTGCTTTTATTTCTTTAGTTACATCAAAAGCATGTTCAATCATCATATTTTCTGCTTTGCCAATGTGTTTTCCATTCAGCCATATATCGGCCAGACAGTCTATTCCGGCAAAGAAGAGTTGATATTGTTGTCCTGGTTTTAGTTGTGGCGCTACGAATGATTTGGAATAACACCATTGATAGCCTTCCCATTTGCGTAATTCATTTACATTACTGCCAATCATCGGATCTTTAATTAAGTTGGCAGCCATTAGGTCTAGTTCTACATTACCGGGGACTTGGGCTGATAGATGTTTCACTTCAGCTAGTTGCATGTCCTTGGGCGAAGTTATAGGTTCTTCAGGTTGCATCCAATAAGAGAGTTCCCATGTTCCATTTAAGGAGATGGAACTACCGGAATCGGCAAAAACACCACTTGTACAAGTGAGAAATATCAAAAATAGCAGTGTACTGATTTTATTCATTGTTAATAGATTTGATTGATGGTGTGACAAAGTAACTAGTGTTATATTTTTATAGTATTACATAACGGTCTCATTTTTGCTTCTTTATATATCTATATTAAACCTCCTTTCTTTTGTTTCAATTAAAATGTGAGTTGATGTTTTCCTGACCTTAAATCTATCTTTTTACCATTATATTCTACTGTCGCATTCGTATTGACTGGGATCGTGACTTTGAGAATCACTTGTTCTCCTTTACGTTCCCATTCAGAACGAATGATTCCGTTTACAGATTTATATTCTGCTTTTACCCAGTCAAGACCTTTTACGAAATGAGGTTGGATAAGAATATGTTTGAATCCGGGTTTCTGTTCATCATAATTAATGCCTGCCAATACATTGTACATCCATGCATTAATGTCTCCAAGAAACATGTGATTTATAGAGGCATCTCTAAATTCAGGTGAAAGTATCCATGTTTCTGCCAGTGTAGTGAAACCTTGTTTTATCCAGTTACCCCAAGATGGAGCTTCTTCTTGTGCGGCCATCTGATATGCCAAGTCAGCATATCCATATTTGGAAAGCATCCGCAGGACTGTTTTACTGCCTAAAACTCCAAAATCGAGCAGGTTTTTATTGGCTTTTATCATCGTAGAAAGATTATCTGCAACCTGCTGTTCGTATTCTTTAGGAACGATTCCAAGGTATAAGGCAACTCCTTGTGCTGCTTGCGAACCATTGGCATAAATAGCTTTGGATGTGTCGAAGTATTTGTGATTGATAAGTAATTTCAATTCTTCTGCTTTCTTAGCATAACTACTACCGTCTTTTCCTATGAGTTCTGCAAATTTAGCCATATACAGATTGTCTAAATAGTAATAGCAGGTAGTGGTGAATTCTGTAGGGGTTTGTGTTTTATGGAATACCCAGTCACCAATTCCGTAAGTTACGGTTCCTTCCGCGTCCTCGCGTCCTGCGAGGTAGGCAAGGTATTTAGTACATACAGGCCATAGTTTTTCGATGCTTCTTGTATCTCCATAGTAGTGGTAAATTGCCATTGGCACGATAAACATGGCAGCATCCCATACAGGACCTATCCAGTCATCATAGCCCCATCCGGAACTAGGAATGATTCCCGATATACGTCCTTCTTCATTTTGATTATCAATCATATCATCGAGCCATTTTTCATAGAAAGTAATACCATCGAAGTTTAATAATCCTAAATCCATTGTTATGTGTGCATCGGCAGTCCATCCATTTTTCTCTCGTTGGGGACAGTCAGTCGGGATACTCATCAGATTTGATAAATATGATTGATTAGCAGCTTTCCATATTTTATTTAATAGTTCATTTGAACAACTGAATTTACCAACAGGAGGAACAGCCGTATGTATGAATTGAGCGGTTAAGCTCTCTTTAGTAAGTTTTACAGGACGATCTGAACGAACTTCTACATATTGAAATCCATGATATGTAAAATCTGGAGTGAATGTACCTTGTTTTCCGTCCAATATATAAGTGTCTGTTTGAAAAGCGAGGCCAGGTAATGGTTTGTAGTAAATATCTAAGTTGCGCATTTCCAAGCGTCCGTTATCTTTTAGCAATTCGCCGTGTTGCATACTGACTTTAGTGCCTTTCTTGCCATTGATAGAAAGAGTACAGACCCCTGACATATTAACTCCAAAATCGTATACATAGACTGTATCACCAAAAGAACGCATATTGATTGGAGTGATAAATTGTTCCGTTTCAATAGCAGGCATGTTTTGTGATACTAGTAGGGGAGAAGGGGCAGCCACCTGAATTGCATTTGTCCATTTAGAGTCATCAAAACCCGGTTTGTCCCATCCAGCAATTGCAAGACATGCATCATAGGTATCACCACTATAAATATTGTTTTGTATATAAGGACCGATACTCGTTTTCCAAGTAGAATCTGAATGGATGGTTTGCTTTTCTCCATTTTTATATAATATCTCCATTTCGCAGATCATTCTTGGGCGGTTACGCCAGCGGGCTTGCTCATAGCTCCATGTTGCTACAGGGGCCGATTCGTTGTAGAATCCGTTCCCAAGTATTGCAGATAGTACGTTCTCTCCTTTGAGCAGTTGTGAAGTGACGTCGTATGTGTTATACAGATTTCTTTTATCATAATGAGTAAAACCCGGATTGAGATGTGATGATGTTATTGATTTACCATTTAATGTCATTTTATAATATGCAGCGGCACTTACATATAATCTTGCTTGTTGTATATCATCTTGAGCGATAAACGACTTGCGCAACATGGGCGCTGGCGTATAATCTTTATCATGATTATCAGTAATCCATACTCCTGTCCAGTCACTTTGGTTGAGTTGAGCTGTTTCAAAACTGGATATAGGAGAGATAATCTTATGTTCCTTTGTTTTATCCCATGCTATTACTTGCCAGTAATAACGAGTTCTGGATTTCAATTTTTCTGATCCTTGATAGGTCGCATGAGGAGTGTCAGAGTAAATAGTGTCAGATTGCCAGCTATTATCGGATGAGTTTCTCAAATCTTGTTCCCGGGTGGCGATATATAGCTGATAGCTGTCTTGAGAAAACTCTGTTGCATCTTCATTATTGGTTGTGTAATTCCAAGTAAAACGCGGTGCTGGTGAATCAATGCCAATTGGAGAAATTTGATATTCACATCGCATATTTTCAATATCAATGTTGTTACTGCTGCATGCCCATACTAGAAGTCCTAATAGAGCCAGCATGTATTTTTCATTTTTAATTTGGAACTTCATAATTCTGTATCTTTATGTTAATAATTAGAGGGCTATTTTCTTTATTGTTACATTTGTTAATTTGATATCATTATTTATTTTCACTAAACCGGTTAAGTGATTGAAGAAAAAATGTAAAATCATGACTAGGGTAATGAACATGGCAGGACAAGTGTTTCTACTTCTCTTTTTTCGGTCGAATTTTCCAAGCGATATTTGATATCGCCAAGTAGAATCCTTACGGCATTCTTACCGATCTCTTCTATTGGCATTCTTGCGATGTTCATATTAGGTGCTAAGACACGGAATGCTGATACTCCATGAATACAAGCCAATTCATATCCTTTATTTATATTGATTCCTTTTTCATAAAAGTAACGGAATGCTTCCAGAGCCAAAATATGGGTTGTGAAGAAGAACCCATCTACATCAGGTACTTTGCTGAATATTTGATCAAGAGTCTTGAAAACATTCTTCTCATAATCAACAAAGGTCACCTCTCCATATAGATCAGGATCAACGGGTAGGTTGGCTTCAATTAAAGCTCTTGCATACCCTTCTCGTCTCATATTCATTGTGCGGAGATGAGGATTCGTGGTAATAATAGCTATTTTAGATGATCCGTTATCGATCATTTTCTTTACTAACTCGTAGCTACTGCCTTCATTGTCAATAATGATGTAGTTTGTCTGCATCTCAGGAAAGTAGCGGTCAAATAAGACTAATGGATAGCCTTCTTTGACTAGATTCTGTATTTCAATTTTAGAAACTTTTGTGGGGGCTACTATAATTCCATCCACCTGTTTCGCTTTGAATAACCGGATCATTCTGTTTTCTCTTTCTATTTCAGATTCAGAGCTACAAATCATTAATGAATAGCCTTGTGTTTCCGCTTCCTTTTCTATAGAACGGGCAACTTTGGAGTAAAAAGAGTCTGTAATATCCGGTATGATTAATCCGATTGTGCCTGATATACCTGTATTTAGGCTTCTGGCTAATAAATTAGGCTGGTAATTCAACTGTTTGGCGCATTGAAAGACTTTTTCTTGTGTAGCAAGACTAATACCTTTTTCATCCCCCTTACCAGAAAGTACCCAAGAGATTGTTGTTTTGGATAATTTTAAGGTTTCTGCTATGTCTTTAAGGGATGTTTTCATAAACAGTATCTATTTAATCGGTTAAGTGATGGCAAATATATGAAAAAATATCTCATTATATAATAGTTGAGCAATATTTAACTAAATATTATTTTTTGATATAATAATTTGCAATTTAAAAATAACATAGAAATAAGGTGTAAACCAAAGAAAGTAACTATATTTGTATCATTCAAACGAAAGATATATGAAAGTAAAGAAAATTAGTGCGGCTAACGTGGAGGCTTGTTCGCTTCCTAAACTATTCGATGAAGAAAAAATAGATTTTCAGCCGATTCAGTGTGTCAATTGGGCTGAATATCCTTACAAACCTAAAGTGAATTTTCGAATTGCTCACACACAGAACTCGATTTTGCTACATTTTAAAGTGAAAGAGGAGAGTGTACGTGCCAAGTATGGAGAAGATAACGGTTCTGTATGGACTGACTCCTGCGTGGAATTCTTTTCCATACCTGCAGGCGACGGGATCTATTATAATATAGAATGCAATTGCATCGGAACTATTCTGGTGGGTGCCGGACCTGTGCGTAACAACCGCGAACATGCACCGAAAGAGGTGACTGCTCTTGTACAACGCTGGTCTAGTCTGGGTAATCAGCCTTTTGCTGAACGCATCGGTGAAACGGACTGGGAAGTGGCCCTTATTATTCCGTATTCTGTGTTCTTTAAGCACCAGATTGATTCGCTCGACGGAAAGGAGATAAAAGCTAATTTCTATAAATGTGGCGATGAATTGCAGACCCCTCATTTCCTTTCATGGAATCCGATACAGATTGAACAGCCGGATTTCCACCGCCCTGATTTCTTCGGAACGTTGGAGTTTGAATAGTGAATTGAATCTTTGAATTTGAAGATAAAAAAGAAGGTTGATACTTGAAAAAGTATCAACCTTCTTTATATGGACTCACTTTGTTTATTTCACAATCCCTCTTTCCGAGTTCTTCACGAAATTTACAATATTCTCGATCTCCTCACTCATAGGAACCTGATCGATGATCTTCTGTACAGCATCCTGAACGCTAAAATTACCCTGATAAATCAAACGGTATGCGTTGGCGATGTGACGGAGGACTCTTTCCGATGTATTGCGATGTTGCGAGAGAACCACAGCATTTACACCGTGATATGCCACCGGATTTCCTGACATGATAACGTATGGAGGCACATCCTTAGATATACGGCATCCACTTTGTACCAGTGTCCAGCTACCTATATGACAATATTGGTGTAAGGTGACATTGCCACTTAGGATAGCGCAGTCATCCAGCATACACTCTCCTGCAATGGTAGTACCTATGCCTACTACACAGTTATTGCTGATTTGTACATCATGGCAAAGGTGTACCTTATCCATCAGGTAGTTTCCATTTCCGATTTTGGTAGCATTGCCGGCAAATGTAGCGCGGCTGATTACCACATTCTCACGAATATCGTTGTTATCTCCAATAATCAGGCTACTTTCTTCTCCTGTGTAGTGGAAATCTTGCGGTTCCGCTCCGAGGACGGCATTCTGATGTACCTTATTTCCTTTTCCCATTTTAGTACCTTGCAAGATACTAGCGTAAGACATGATGACGCAGTCATCTCCGATCTCTACATTCTTTTCGATGTAGGCAAAAGGCAGAACAGTTACATTCTTGCCCAGCTTTGCTTCGGGATCTACGTAAGCTAACGGACTAATCATAATAGTATATGTTTAAAGTTATTCTTCTCTTCCACCACCCAGTGCCTGGTAAAGGCTTACTACTGCCTGCATTCGATCAAAGCAATCAGAAACCTGAGAGATTTGTGCGCTCAGGTAAGACTGTTGTGCAGACAATACTTCCAGGTAGGTTGAGGTCCCTAAGTTAAACAATTCTTTTGTATCTTCCGAAGCTTTTTTAGCAGATTCTACCTGCATTTGGCGAGATTCTACCTTTTCACTGGTCTTTTGGTATAAACTTAGCGCATTGCTAACCTCACTACCAGCATTCAATAAGGCTTGTTGGAAAGATAATTTCGCTTGTTCTTCCTGCGCTTTAGCAGCTTTCAGGCGAGCGATGTTCTGTCCGCGGTAGAACAATGGCTGTGTCAGTGAACCGACAACAGAGGCCAACAATTTGCCGGGATTAACGATTCCGGCTCCTGAATTATTTGTCCATCCTGCTGAACCGCTAAGTGTGATTTGCGGATAGAAAGCGGCACGAGCCGAGTTGGTATTATAATAGCAACTAGCCAATGACATTTCGGCTGCTTTTACGTCCGGACGATTGGATAATAGCTGAATAGGCACACCGGCGGAAAGTTCGGTTGGAAGTACTTGTGCTTCCAATTCACCACGCTTGATGGCATGGGGAGCCTCTCCCAAAAGAGTAGACAGTGCATTTTCCGTTTCGCGGATACTCTGCTCGATATCAGGAATACTGGCAAGTACCTGTGCGTAAGCGGCTTTACTTTGTTCTACACCAGCTGAATTGATGCTATACATGGCCGCATCTTTCATGGCTTCCATCGTTTCTGCATTCTTTTTCAGAATTTCTGCTGTAGCCTTGGTTATTTCCAGTTGGCGGTCCAACATCATTAATGTATAATACATATTGGCGATGTTAGAGACAACTTGTGTTTGTACTGCCTGGCGGTAAGCTTTCATTTGCTTCAGTGTAACTTGCGCATTTCGTTTCGAGTTCAGCAACTGACCGAATAAATCGACTTGCCAACTGGCTGTGACAGGTAATGAATAAGTTTTTGTAGCTGCATTCTTGTCAAAGCTGCTGATCGTTCCTTGCGGAGACAATCCCAATGACGGGGCATAAGCCAGGCGTGCCGACATGAGGGATGCTTCTGCTGCTTTCACATTTTGAGCGGCGGACAAGAGGTCCGTATTTTGTTTCAGTCCCGTTTCGATGAGAGACTGGAGTTGCGGGTCGGTGAAGACTTCTCTCCACGGCAGATTACCGAAGTTGGCTGTATCCGAAACCAGTGTATCATTATCCGCTACCGGATCGCGATACAGGCCGGAAGTGGTGATATCTTCGGGTCTGTCATACGACTTATAGATGTGGCAGCTGCTCAAGAGAGCAGTTGCGCACAACATATATAGAATCTGTTTCTTCATATCGAATTTCATTATTTAGCGTATTGTTCAATCTCTGTTACGGCATCTGTATTGTCGATATCTTCCCATTCCATCGGTTTAACCTTCTCTTGTAAGTACTGGAAGACTACAAACAGCGCAGGAACGATAAAAATTTGGCAAATCATACCGATTAACATACCACCGATAGAAGCTGTACCCAGTGTACGGTTACCGTGAGCACCTACACCGAAGGCAAACATCAACGGAAGCAAACCGACTACCATAGCCAATGATGTCATCAAAATCGGGCGGAGACGGGCACCGGCACCCAATACGGCTGCCCATGTGATACTCATACCCATCTTACGACGGTCGAGGGCGAACTCTACAATCAAGATGGCATTCTTTGCCAACAGACCCATCAACATGATTAACGCGATCTGCATATAGATATTATTGGACATCGTACCCAGAATCATCTTCAATGCCGAAATATTACCGATAGCACTTACACCGTTCACAAACAGGAAGCTGCCTAACAGACCGAACGGAACGGATAACAATACAGCCAGCGGAAGAATGTAACTTTCGTACTGTGCACTCAACAATAAGTAAACGAATACGAAACAGAGCACAAAAATCAGTCCGGTAGCACTTCCGCTACTTTGAGCCTCTTCACGCGCCATACCTCCTAATTCATACGTATAACCGGTAGGCAGGTTTTCTTGGGCAACCTCGGCGAGGGCAGTCAATGCCTGACCGGATGTATAACCACTTGCCGGAGCTACCATTACTTTCATAGAGGTATAAAGGTTGAAACGGCTGATAATATCCGGACCATATACTTTCTCCACAGAGATGAACTGGGCAATCGGGGCCATCTCACCTGCACTATTACGCACCTTGATATTCTTCAAAGATTCCAAGTTTTTGCGTGACAATGGATCTGACTGAATCATAACACGATACATCTTACCGAAACGGTTGAAGTTGGATGCATACAAACCTCCGTAATATCCTTGCATGGTAGTGAGGATATCGCTCGGGCTGATACCTGCTTTTTTACAAGCTGCTGCATCGATGTCGATCATGTATTGCGGGAAATTCGGGTTGAAGGAAGTCTTTGCCGAATTGATTTCTGGACGTGCTTCCAGTGCTGCCGTATAATCATTAACCACATCGAAGAATTTGTTCAGGTCACCACCGGTCTTATCTTGCATATTTACCTCAATATCCGTAGATGCCGAGTAACCCGGGATCATAGGAGGAGCGAAGAACAATACCTGTGCTTCTTTGATAATCTTTTGTGCACGCATATATAAGGAACCGACTACAACGTCTGAATTCTGTATCATGGAACGTTCGTCCCAGTCTTTCAGTTTGATGATGAAAGAACCGTATGACGGTCCCTGGCCACCGATAAAGCTGAATCCGGAAATCATGGTACGTGACAATACCGCAGGATCGGAAGCGATCAGACTGTCTACACGTGCCAGGATTTTTTCAGAACGGTCTTGGGAAGTACCCGGAGGCAATGTCACTGCTCCCATCAGCGTTCCGGTATCTTCATTAGGCACCATACCTGTCGGAGTGGTGTTCATGAAGAATACAAGTATCGCAATGGAAGCGACAACTAATCCCATAGACAACCATTTCTTCTGGATAAAGAACAATACTCGTTTCTTATAACGTTTCAGGATTGATTCGTATGTATCGTTGAATCTGTTTTTAAACTTCTTCGTACTCATTCCGATCAGTGCCAGAATACTAAGCACTACGAAAATTGCAGTAACTATCGGATTGATACTGAACAAACCAAAGATCATGCCGAGAATGGCAATAAGCGTGAAAGTAAGTGTAATTCCCGGATGCAACATCTTTCCGATAGCCTCGGTATATCTGTTGATCATGGTTGTATGGGCTGCCGTATAGGCTACTTTCATACGTTCTTTCAATGTGGAGTCTTCCGTTGTTCCGTCTTCTTTTTTGTGAGGTTTCAGAAGAACGGCACACAAAGCCGGACTCAAAGTCAATGCGTTCAATGCGGACAGACCGATAGCGATAGCCATAGTCATACCGAACTGGCGGTAGAATGTTCCTGCTGTACCTCCCATGAAACTTACCGGAACGAATACGGCCATCATGACCAGCGTAATAGATACGATAGCGCCGCCCAATTCATTCATGGCATCGATAGAAGCCAGACGGGCAGATGTATAACCTTGGTCAAGCTTGGCATGCACACCCTCGACGACCACAATCGCATCGTCGACCACAATCGCGATAGCAAGCACGAGCGCACATAACGTCAACAAGTTCAAACTGAATCCTACCAGGGACAGGATGAAGAAAGTACCGATCAGAGCTACCGGAATGGCGATAGTCGGAATCAATGTGGAACGTAAATCCTGCAAGAAGATATACACTACGATAAACACCAGGATAAATGCTTCGATCAACGTCTTCAACACTTCATGGATAGAAGCGAAAAGGAAGTCGTTGGCATTCATGGAGATGTTCAGTTTCAATCCGGTAGGCAACGTTTTTGATGCTTCATCCAACAATGCCTCAATATCACTGATGGTCTGTGTCGCATTGGTTCCTGCCATCTGGTATACGATACAAGTCACAGACTTGTGCCCGTCTACCCGGTTGGTAAAGTTATATCCCAAGCGGTCCAGCTGAATTTCTGCTATATCTTTCAGACGGAGTACTTCACCGTCAGGAAGAGATTTGATAACGATATTTTCAAACTCTTCAGGCTGTTGCAAGCGTCCTTTATAACGGATGGTGTATTGGAAAGTCTGGTTACTGCGTTCACCGAACTGTCCTGGAGCAGCTTCGACATTCTGTTCTGCCAGAGCAGCGGAAACATCACCGGGAACGAGCTTGTATTGTGCCATGACGTCCGGTCGTAACCAGATACGCATAGAATAATCCTGACCCAAAACGTTGGCGTCACCTACACCCTGTACACGTTGAACTTGAGGAATCAGGTTGATCTTAGCATAGTTTTCAATAAACGATTCGCTATATGTATCTGTCTCATCATATAGAGAGAATACTACCAGCATGGAAGTCTGGCGTTTTTGAGTGGTTACACCGACTCTAGTTACTTCGGCAGGCAGCAGACCTTGTGCCATAGAGACACGGTTTTGTACATTGACGGCGGCCATGTCCGGGTCTGTTCCTTGTTTGAAATATATGGATATATCACCGGAACCCGTGTTTGACGCAGTTGAGGTCATATACATCATGTTTTCTACACCGTTGATTTGTTCCTCCAACGGAGCAATCACGGAATTCAATACGGTCGATGCACTGGCTCCCGTATAGGTGGCTCTTACCGAAACGGTAGGAGGCGCGATGTCCGGATACTGCGTGATAGGCAGTGTCGCCAATCCGATAGCCCCCAGGATGACTATCAGGATAGAAATAACGGTTGATAGTACCGGACGGTTAATAAATCTATCTAATTTCATAATGATTATCTGATTATTAGTTGAAGGCTGTGGCTAAATTACCGTCGTGTTGGTCTTTCAAATGTTGTTGATAGTTTGCTTCTTTTTGCGCCGGTGTGATAGGCTGAACCTTCTGACCGTCTTTCAGGTTTTGTACTCCTTCGATTACGATTTTATCTCCTGAATTCAAACCGGAAGTAACCAAGTACTCTTTTCCGTTATCCAGATTGAAGATTTTGATTTCTGTATATTTTACCGTGTTGTCCGGTTGCAAAACATAAACGAACTTCTTATCCTGGATTTCTACTGTTGCAGACTGCGGTATAGTGATTACATTCTCCATGGTATAAGGAATCAGAACGTTTGCAGTACCTCCGCTACGCAATACATGTTCCTTATTCGGGAAGATAGCACGGATGCTTACCGAACCGGTAGATTGGTCGATAACACCTGTGATAGCATCTACTTTACCCTCTATATCGTATGTGGAACCATCAATTAATTGCAGTTTGATAGTCGGTATTTTGCTGATTTCTTCTTTGATAGTGCTACCGGACTTGGTCATTGCCAGCAATTCCTTTTCTGTCATTGAGAAGTATACATATACTTCGTCAATCTCGGAAACAGTAGTCATCGGTGTAGCGATAGAAGGACTTACCAATGCTCCTACACGATAAGGGATATTGTTGATAACGCCATCTGACGGACTTTTAACCTGTGTGAATGACAAGTTCTGTTGAGCAGTGGTCAGTTGTGCTTTTGCTTGTGCCAATTGGGCTTTGGTCTGTGCCAGGGAATTTTCTGCCATTGCCAGGTCATAGTCACTGATGATTTGCTTTTTGTTCAACTCTTTCTTATTGTCATACGTCATCTGTTGAGTACTCACTGCTGCTTCTGCTGTAGCCACTGCTGCTTTGGCAGTGCGTACAGCTGCTTCGTATTGAGTCGGATCAACAATGAACAACACTTGTCCTTTACGGACAGTTGCTCCTTCGTCTACACAGAGTTTCGTGATGAAGCCCGATACTTGGGGGCGGATTTCTACATCTTGTTTTCCTTTAATTGTAGCCGGATAGGCAGTTGTTAAATTAGCAGTCGTTTTTTGTAACTCTTGTACTGCATATTCAGGAACCTTTCCTGTGTCATTGCCCTTATTGCCACAACTAGACAAGAGGGCTACGCAAAATGCAAATAAAACAATTCTACTTTTCATACTTATAAATATCTGTTTTTTAATTTAATGCGTTTGTTGCCAGTGTGCTGTTCATCCATATAGATAAGGGGGTTAAGGAAGAAAAACCGGAAACTAAATTCCTTAATTTAGTTTCCGGTTGCAAAAGTACTTTAAATTCGGTATTCTTGTTCTCTGATACCGTGTTTTTTAACTATGTTTTTTACTTTATTTTATGATATACAGGAGTCATAATAAAACTTAACTCATAATCCTGATAAGGAAGACGATATTTTTCCAGTGCAATAGCTCCCCAGCTGTTGACACAGGCAAGTCCGGTTTGTGCCTTGTCGATACAGAAGTTGGTGAAGTCTGCCTTTTCTACTTCCGGTGAGTGACGCTGGTCTTTGCCGTCGCCGTCATCCAATGACTCGATGGTGTAATTCAGGGCAGAAGCGGAGAAAGGAGCACTCGATACGAATTGCAGTCCGTTGCCACTGATGTTCAGAAGTCTCCACCAGCGGATATCCGTTTTTGTTCCGGTTTCCTGCGGGCGGATGTAAGGATAGAATTGTTCTTCCACTGTCTGGCGATATTTTCCTAACATTGCCGCGTGGTTGCGGTCGGCATAGTTTTCTCCCGGACCACGGCCGTAATATTCTATCTCGTTGAAGTTGACCGGCATACGCATTTGCATACCGAAACGGAACATGTCAGAAACTTTCTTGCTTTTGTCTGCCGCCATCTTTTGGGTAATTTTCACTGCTCCCTTGTTGTTAATGGTGTAAGTCAGCGATAATGTTCCGCCAATCGACTTCATGTCATATTCGGCACGAACCACTGCCTGATCGTTTTCAATAGCATGTTTCAGAGAAGTCAGTTTCAGTTCCGGATTCTTCCAGGCGGCATATTTGTGTTGCAGTCCGGCTCCGAAGTCATTGTCGGTCGGTGCACGCCAGAAGTTAGGAGTCAGTGCGCTGCCATCTTCCATCAGTTGCATGCCGTTGACGTCGTAACGGCAGAGATAACCATTGTGTTTGTTGAAATCCATAGAGAAGTTTTCACCTTTCACAATCAGGAAGTTGCGGTCGTTGTCCAAAATAGTGGGCACGATGACCGGAAGGTAGATGCCTGTTGGTTTTCCAGTTTCAGTTCCGGTGCTTTATAGTCACGGATGCTTAGTTGGTCGTAAGCGATGGTGGTTCCGGCCGGCAGCAGTGTTTCGGCGGCTTTCAGTTTGTAGCTCACGTTGAGTAGCAGTTCTTTGCAAGGACAGATGTTCTTTGTGTCAAATGGAATTTGCACTTTCACAGTTTGTTGGGGCGCTACTTTCAGGTCGGATACGATGCCTGTTTGCACTACTTCTCCGTTTGCCAGTAATTGCCATTCCATGTAATAAGCAGATAAGTCGCGGAAGAAATACTCGTTGAAGATGTTGATTTCGCCTTTGGCAAGATCAGCAGGAGTCGTCCATATATCCTGATAGAAATAAGCTACTTCGTATGCATGCGGATTGGGTACGCGGTCGGGGCTAATCAAACCGTTGTCGTTGAAGTTATTATCCGAAGCGTCGTATTTGTTGAAGTCGCCGCCATAGCCGTAGATGCTTACTCCGTCTTTGTTTTTCCAGTGGCAGGACTGGTCTACGAAGTCCCAGATAAATCCGCCCTGATATTTCGGATATTTGCGGATGATGTCCCAGTATTCTTTGAATCCTCCCTGTGAATTACCCATAGCGTGCGCGTATTCACATTGGATTAACGGCTTTTGGATATTGCCTTCGCTATATTTGATACAAGCGTCATAGTCATAGTACATCGGGCAGAAAATATCGGTGAATTCGCTGGTTCCTGCTTGTTCGTACTGTACGGCACGTGTCTTGTCTTCATTCTTAATCCAAGTGTAGCATTTCTCAAAGTTTGGTCCCATGCCGGCTTCATTACCCAATGACCAGAAGATGATGGACGGATGGTTGTAACCGCGTTGTACGTTGCGTTGGTTACGTTCCATGTGGGCTTTGGCGTAGATTGGGTTCTTTGCCAGTGTCTGGTCGCCGTAGCCCATTCCGTGAGATTCTACGTTTGCCTCGGCTACTACATATAGACCGTATTGGTCGCACAGGTCATACCAACGGTTGTCGTCCGGGTAATGGCAGGTACGCACGGCGTTGATATTGAGTTCTTTCATCACTTTGATATCTTGCAGCATACGTTCGGTAGAAACCACATAACCGCCGTCCGGGTCCATTTCGTGACGGTCGGCTCCTTTGAAGAGTACCGGTTGTCCGTTTACGAGTATCTGTCCGCCTTTCAATTCAATCTTGCGGAAACCTACTTTGACAGGGATTACTTCTACTACGTTGTTGCCGTTTTTCAGTGTAGCGGTCAGCGTGTAGAGATTAGGCGTTTCAGCAGTCCATTTCGCCGGATTGGAGACGGATAGGGTTGTGTTTAGTTTTCCCGAACCTTTCAGGTCGGCAGTCGTTACGCTGTTGCCTTGAACATCTGTCAAGTCCAAAGCTACTGTGCCGCTTCCTTTCAGGTCAACGGCTATATTTAATGTACCGTCTTTATATTGGCTGTCCAAATCGGGAGTGATGCGAATATCCTGGATGTATTTCTTGTCGCGTGCGTAAAGATAACAGTCGCGTCCTACGCCGGAGTAGCGGAAGAAGTCCTGATCTTCCAGGTAACTACCGTCGCACCAGCGGAAAACTTGAAAGGCGATGACGTTCTTACCCGGTTTCAGGTAGTTAGTCAGATTGAATTCAGCTTCCAGTTTGCTGTCTTCGCTATATCCTACGTAGCGTCCGTTCACCCAAAGGTACATATTGGACGTTACCGAGCCGAAATGTGCGAAAATTTCTTTGCCTTTCCAGTCGGCAGGAAGGATGATTTCTTTGCGGTAAGAGCCTACGTGGTTGTTTTCTGTCGGCACTAGCGGAGGGTTGTTTTTGAATTGGCTTCTCCAGGCATATCCTACGTTGACATAGATAGGGTCACCGTAGCCGTTCAACTCCCAAACGCCGGGAACTTGAAGGTCATCCCAACCTTTGTCGTTGAAATTAGTCTGATAAAAGTCAGTCGGGCGCGCGTCTGCGTGTCTTACCCAGTTGAATTTCCAAAGACCGTTCAGGGTCATGAAATTCGCGGAATTTTCTTTAATGCCGGCTTTAGCTTCATCAGCCGATGCGAAAGCAAAGTAATTAGTGTGCATAGCGGAACGGTTTACGGAATTCACTTCCGGATCTTTCCACTCGTTGAAGCTTTGCGCTTGAATTGCTGTCAGTCCCAATGCAGCCAAGCAGCAAGAGAGTAGTTGTTTCTTCATGGGTTTTTTGTATTAGGTTTGAATTTCGGGAGTCAAAGATAGGGAATATTTTATTCAGTGAAGGGCACAAATCATTCAATTAAGGCTAGTTTTTAATAAATTAGCTAGAAAATAGAGTATTTTACTTACTCTAATCAGTAAAAACGTGAGATACAGTTTTCCTCCGCGATGGAAAAGGTATCTCACGTTAATAAAGTTTGGCTGTTACATTAGTCAGCTCTTATACGCTGTTTGTACGTAGACTTGCGTATAGCTACTACATATATAGATATGATTCATACGTTATGCTGCAGGATCCGGAGCCTCACCGCTACCGCCTTCGTCCGGATTTTCCGGTTTATTTCCCCCTCCATTTCCGGAAGAGGTGCCGCCGTTTCCTTCCGTCTTGTAAATACTTACATTATCCAGCATATCCTTAAATTTATATCCCGGCGTAAATACAATTTTCACTCGACGAACGGTATCGGCATCTACATCTACATCTTTTATTAGGTGAGGAGATTCATATTTAAAATCTTAATTTAACTCCGGCATTCATGACGAAACCGTCAAGCGGTGCATAAATATCCCTGAATATAGGATTGGATATACTGCCTGTGTATATCGTGTCAAAACGGGTTTGGCGTCTATCCGTGAAGTTTTCAAAGTTGGCATATAAAGAAAACATTTCCCATATTTTCTCAATCATAAAGCCGCATACCACATACTGTTTCCCTTTCAGTCCGTCTCCTAATTTCTGCGGACTAAAGTAATATGCCTCTAAACCAATTTTCCATTTGTCCTCTACCTCATACATCAAAATGCTGTTCAACCGGTGTTTGGGAGTTAATATATTTTCTTGTCTTATACCGTTTTCTTTCGTGCCGGTATCGGTAAATGTATATCCTAAATATAGATGGAAATCTTTATATCCGATTTTTACATTCGTTTCTCCGCCTTTGCTATCTGTATGGCCGGTTATGTTGTTGAGTCTGTACAGACCGTCTGTTGTTGATTGTAGCAGGAGGGGATTGTCGAGATAGGTATAAAAGAATAATTGGTTGATGCTGAATGTAATGTTGCCGTCACAGAAGGAAGTCACATAATTAAAGTCTATGTTTAACCCGTAACTTCTTTCCAGTTTATTCTTATCCTTGTCGATTGGTAATACATGCTGGTATTGAAGCCTTTCGCTATCTTCTGTAAAGATAGTAGGTGTTTTATAGCCAAACCCTCCTCCGAGCCGGGAGGAAAAATTGTCAGTAATCTTGAAGTGGGCGGAGACGCGCGGAAGTATGGCAGTTCCATAATCAGGAACATAATCCGTTCGTAATCCTGTTTCCAGGTTAAGCCATTCTGTCGCTTCCCAGTTGTTCTGTACGAAAGCTCCCAGTATTGTTTGGTTATAGTCCCTTGGTTGAAAATCGGTCAGTTTGTTTTCATCAAATTTGTCCGTCCACAAATTCAGTCCGGCTACCCATTCTGTTTTTTGATTCGTATGTGTGTATGATAGTTCGCTGAATGTAGATACTTGAACACCTTCGAAAGAATAGCTTGGTACGCCTATGTTTCTTTTGAAATAAGTGACACTATTTTTAAAGTCCAATCTGTCTTTTTCATTAAATCTGTGCCCGAAGGTTAATTGGGTAGAATGTCTTTGTGTCTTATTCTTCTCGAAATAAGAGTGGGTGTCGTCTCCTTTTCCTTTTATATATTCAATATCTCCTCCCAAGCGGTCCTCGAACATGGCATTAAGCCCTATGCTTATCTGCGTGTGTTCCGTTAAATAGAGGAATAATTTAGGATTAAAGACATACCTGTCAAACTGGGGGATTGCCGTGAAACCGGTATCCGAAGGGTCATAAACCCAATTCCTATTATAAGAAGCGAAGATTGTTGTACCGACCTTGTTGAATCGTTGCCCGTAAAAACCGCTTACGTCCAAGCCTTTGCCTGATGTCCCGTTGAGATGCAGGCTTAAGTCTCTCTTCTCTTCGGGAGTTTTTGAGATGAGGTTGATTAATCCGGCTATTGCTCCGCCGCCGTATAGGTAGATGTAGAGCCTTTGATAATTTCAACCTGCTTCAAGTCGAGGGGAGGAGTTTGTAATAGTCCCAGTCCGCTTGCCGCACCTGCAAAAACGGGGAATCCGTCCTTCAATATCTGCGTATATCTGCCGTCTAAACCCTGTATGCGTATAGCTGCGTTTCCTGATGTTGCAGAGGTTTGTTGTGTAATGATACCTGTACTTTCGTTCAGCAACATACGGATATCTCCCGGCTTCATACTTCCTTTTTCTCCAAGCTCTTCACTGGAGATGAATTCAACCCTGGTAGGTATATTTTGGATGCTTCGTGTTCCTCTGGTCGATGAAATAATTACTTCTTCCAGTATTTCTTCATCTTGCTCTAAGAAAATCTCCACCGGAGCTGTTGAAGAGAGGGGGAACGAAAATGATTTTGTTTCAGACTCATACCCTAGATAACTGAATGTAATATGTTGCACTCCGTTTGGTATGTTTGATATAGTGATTATTCCGTTCTCATCCGAACTGGCTCCATTGGTTGTTTTGTTAAGAACAGCGTTTACGCCAATCAATATCTCTTTGTTTTTTCCGTCTTTAACGATTGCTTTAAATGTGTTTTGCGCCCATGCGTTTTGCACCAGCAATGTAACTATTGCTAGTGTTATAATTCTTATGTTCATATTTTTATTATTGATAATTTACCGTTGCACATTTATTCACAGTATGAATAAATACGCAGCAAACCTACGGTGAAGTATAATCTTCGCCGTCGTGAATTAAATAAATAGTTATATCTCCATTGAAGAGATATTCTTGAATAAATGATTAAAGACTCATTATCTTGGGTGGTTGCCAGATAGAAGATGAGAACTGCGGAATCAGTTTCTCCTTGTAAAACGAAAGGGGGGTATCATTGAGCTGAATCATTGTGACAAATGGCGAATGAAACAGTTTGGGTGCAGGGCAGCCCGTACAGGTGTTACAATGTAAGAAAGGTGAGCAGCAACAATCTGTGCAGGAACATCCGTCGTCATCTGTGGATGTCTCCTCCTGCGTGTCATTTTTGCATTGGAATAAACATTCATCTTTCAAAAAGCAAGGAGCTGTTGATAATAACAACACCCATAAAGCTAGTATGTAAGACAAATATTTCATATATGTTGTACGACGTTTAAATTCGGGCGCAAAGTTACTGCTTTACATTAAATAAACAAAATGTGTCATACTTTTTGTGCGAAAATGAGATTATAATAATGCTATCTCATTTTCCGATTATTTACTCTTCTGTCTTTTTCGCATATACTACCAGTTTACCCGCTCCATAACGGATCAATAATCCACGTTCGATAAAGATATTTAACTCATTGATCGCCCGTTGTTTGTCATGTCCTGTCATTCGGCAATAATCTGCACGGGTCAGGCAGGGAAATCGTTGGAGGTGTTCATTGATTAGCTTCAGACATTCTTCTTCATTGCGTCCTTTCCCGTGAGCGGGTGAACGATGCTCCGCGCTCCGGTCTCATTTGTTGGCCCACTTCTTTCTTGAACTGTTTGCCTGCCCTGAAATTGATATTTTTCAAGCTGATGGATTGTGCATGTACATCTTTCTTTTTCATTACGGGAGGTCCTTGTAGAGATACGGAAAAATATCCGATGTCACCCAGTTCTACAATCCATCCGTTTGCAAGCAAATCTCGCAATTCATTTTGGAAAGACTGCATGGCACCTACCAGTAGGCTACGGCTTATTCCGGTGAATTTGTGAACACGATCCAGAAATTCTTCCTGATCGATCGTCCCGTTGAAAACAACACGGGGATGAAGCGGTTGTTCTTCGCCTTTCTTCTGAATGTCGGGCGTGTCGTAAAGGTCGTAATGTATACTCATAATCAGAATTGTTTTATATCGGCACTTTTATCTATCCGATTGCCTGCGCGGATTTGTTTCATTCGTTATTCTTACTTCGTTTGACTATAGTTTCCCTTTCGTATGACTATAGTTATACGCAAGGGAGACTATAGTTGTCTTTGCGTATAACTATAGTTAAACGAAAAAAGATTAGGCAACAAAGGTAATCTCTTTAGGCAATAAAACTAATTATATTAGCAGGAAAAAAATAAAAACGTCGCAAATATTGTTTATTACCTTAAGTCACCCTTTCCTTTTTTAATAAATTAGCTAGAAAGTGTGGTGTTTATTGAATAAGAACGCTTATTTTTGCAGCATGTTACAATTTGAGAATCAAAAGATAAAACAAATAGTTCGCAAGGTGCTTCCGGTAGTAACGCTGGGGGCGATGTTATATTCCTGCGCCAGTATTGGACGGCCGGACGGTGGACCATACGATGAGACGCCGCCCCGTTTCATCGGCAGTACTCCGGAGGCGGGGGCTTTGAATAATAAAAGGACTAAAGTCTCTTTGATGTTTGACGAGTTTATTAAGCTGGAGAAAGCGACCGAGAAAGTCGTTGTTTCCCCTCCCCAGATACAGCAACCGGAAATCAAGGCTTCCGGCAAGAGAATACAAGTCAACCTGCTCGACTCTCTGAAACCTAACACGACCTACACGATTGACTTCTCGGATGCAATTGTCGACAATAATGAAGGTAATCCGTTGGGTAACTTTGCATTTACGTTCTCTACCGGTACGGAAATCGATACGATGGAAGTAGCAGGAACGATGCTCGATGCCTCTAACCTGGAGCCTATTAAAGGTATGCTTGTCGGACTACATTCCAACCTGAACGATTCGGCTTTCAACAAATTGCCTTTCGACCGTGTGGCACGTACAGACAGCCGTGGACGTTTCTCCATCCGTGGTGTAGCTCCCGGCAAATATCGCATCTATGGATTGATGGATGCCGACCAGAATTTTACCTTCAACCAGAAGAGTGAGATGATCGCTTTCCATGACTCGTTGATTATCCCCCGCATGGAAGAACGCATCCGCATGGATACGGCTTGGGTGGACTCATTGACTTACGACACGGTAGTGGAAAAGAAATATATGCATTATTTGCCGGATGATGTCATTCTCCGTGCTTTTAAAGAACTCAACTATTCGCAATATCTTATCAAGTCGGAAAGACTGGTTCCTCAAAAGTTCACTTTCTATTTTGCCGGTAAGGCGGACACTTTGCCTGTCTTGAAAGGTTTGAACTTCGATGAAAAGGATGCTTTTGTCATCGAAAAGAATCAGCGGAACGATACGATCCATTATTGGGTGAAAGATTCTCTGCTCTTCAAGCAGGATACGCTGGCCATGAGTCTGACTTATCTTTATACGGATACCTTGAATCAGCTAGTGCCCCGTACGGATACGTTGAACCTTGTTTCGAAGCAGAAATATAAGAAAGAGGAGCCGGATAAGGATAAAAAGAAAAAGAAGAAAAAGAAAGGGGAAGAGGATGAACCCGAACCGACGAAATTCTTGCCGGTGAATGTCAATGCCCCTTCGTCAATGGATGTATATGGATCTATTTCTTTGAATTTTGAAGAACCGATAGCCAGTTTCGACACTGCCGCCATACATCTGCGGCAAAAAGTAGATACGCTCTGGAAAGATATACCATTCGAATTTGAGCAGGATTCAGTGAATCTGAAGAAGTTTAATCTGTATTATGACTGGGAACCGACATTGGAATATGAATTCTCGGTAGACTCGACTGCCTTCCACGGAATATACGGATTATTTACCGATAAGATAAAACAAGGATTCAAGGTGCGTAGTGAAGATGAATATTTCACGCTTCATTTCAATGTGACGGGAGCAGACTCACTGGCCTTTGTCGAATTGCTTGACGCCCAGGACAAGGTGGTCCGTAAGCGGAGAGTGGAAGAGGACGGAATGGTCGATTTCTACTTCCTGAATCCGGGAAAATATGCAGCCCGACTAATCAATGACACAAATGGAAATGGTGAATGGGACACGGGAGACTTTGCTAAAGGCATCCAGCCGGAGGCTGTTTACTACTATCCGACGATATTGGAATATAAAGCGTTGTGGGATGTGACCCAACCGTGGGATATTCATGCGACTCCTGTGGATAAGCAGAAACCGGACGAACTTAAAAAACAAAAACCAGATGAAGACAAGAAAAAGAAAGATAGGGATCGAAATAATCAGAACCGCCGTCGTTGACGCTCGACGTAACCTTATTATTGGATTGGTGGCATTACTGACGGGAATCTTCGCCCTCCCTGCCAGTGCCCAATGTGAAGCGAAGAATGATGCGTTTCAATCCGGCGAACATGTAATGTATGATTTATACTTCAACTGGAAGTTTGTCTGGGTGAAAGCCGGACTCGCCAGTCTGACAACGAATGCGACCACTTATCATTCGCAACCGGCCTACCGGATTAACCTGCTTGCTTTAGGTAGCAAACGGGCAGATTTCTTTTTCAAGATGCGCGATACGCTGACTTGTGTGATCGGTGAAAAACTGGAACCACGCTATTTCCGCAAAGGTGCCGAAGAGGGAAAACGTTACACGGTCGATGAGGCTTGGTTTTCATATAAGGATGGTCTTTGTCTCGTAAATCAGAAGCGTACTTACCGGGATGGAGCGTTTGATGAATCTGAAGCTAGCGATAGCCGTTGTATATACGATATGTTGAGTATTCTGGCGCAGGCACGTTCTTACGACCCTGCAGATTATAAGGTGGGAGACAAAATCAAGTTCCCGATGGCTACGGGCCGTAAAGTGAAGAACAAACGCTTATCTACCGTGGAAAAGAAAATGTAAAAGCGGAGAATGGAGTTACTTACCGTTGTCTGATCTTCTCATTGGTAGAATATGATAAGAAAGGAAAAGAAAAGGAGGTGATTACTTTCTTCGTAACGGACGACTTGAACCATCTTCCTGTCCGCCTGGATTTATTCCTGAACTTCGGTTCGGCAAAAGCATTCCTGAATAATGTGACGGGTAACCGGCATCCGCTGACTTCTATCGTTAAATAGATATATAGAAAAAACGAAGGTATATCAGAAGTAAATTGACCTGCCAACCTGTTAAGAGTGTTGATATACCTTCCTGTTTTATTCCTGAACTTCGAAAGGCACTTTCTGATCCTTTCGGAATACGCTAGATTCAAAAGTTGCAATCAACTCTCCGTCTTGGTTTGTTATATCTACCTGATAGCAACCTGTACTTCGACCGATATAGCGTTCGCGTGCTTCGGCAAAGAGAGTATCTCCGGGGCCGCTGGCACGCAGAAAAGTAATAGTGGACGAGAGAGAGAAAGCTAGTGTGCCGTGCGAGTTGGCAGCTGCGGCAAGCGCAAGGTCTGCCAGCGTAAAGATCGCTCCTCCTTGTGTGCGGGCACCTGCGTTAAGATGTTCGGGTTTTATTTCTAATTTGGCTTTACTGTAACCTTTGCGTACTTCCAGCAGTACTACTCCTGCATTTTCGGCAAACAGATCGTTCTTAAAAAACTCTTGTGCGGTCATGATATTATTTTTGAAGATTCTTTAATCGTTTCTTATTTTTTCAATGAATGGATATATACCTTATCTTTTTCAATTGAGTAGCTAAATTTATTTGTTTCAGACATAATATCCAATATTTTCTCCAAATTATTTGTTTCTATAATAAAACTTCCATGGAAAATCAAATTCTTGAGTTGCTCTGACTCAAATGCGAATGTCACATCAAACTGGCGCTCCAACTCTTTAGAAATGATCGACATAGGAACTTCATCCCAGAATACTTTGCAGTTGATCCACTGTTCAGCATAGTCAGCACTCTCGGTCAGCTTATAAGTTTGGTCAAGCTTATTAACTGTCATCGTTTGATTAGGCTTCATTATAAACTCTTGGTTGATGCACAATAAGACAATGGAACCTTCTAGGAGTGATACCTTTATATAATTCTCATCACCATAATTTTTAACGTTAAACTTAGTACCCAGTACCTTGATCTGTGCGGAGTCTGTTTGTATAACAAATGGATGCTCTCCATGCTCTACCTCAAAATACCCTTCGCCTTCCAGCCGGACATTGCGATTCTTTCGACTAAAACTCTCGGAGTAAGAAAGCTTGGAATCTGCGTTTAACCACACTATAGAACCGTCAGGAAGCTTCATTTTTAATTTCGATTTTCTTGGAGCGTATACTTCGGAAATCAAAGAATCATCAGGTGTTGTAAAATTATAAATTATAAAAGGAGTGGTAAACAGTAATATAATGATTGCCGCTGCGTAACCTGCATACTTCACAAATAAGGCTCTTCTCATCTTTCCTGCCGGAGCACTCTTATGTTTGCGGATTCGTTTCGCAAATCTGTTATAGGCTTGTTCTTCGTGTACAGATACATTTTTATACTCGGCAGACAGAAGCCAGATTCGTTTCTGCTGTTCAAAATATTTCTGATTCTCCGGATCGGAGTATATCCATTCGTTCAACTTATGCAAGTCCTCTTTGGTGATACTTCCCGAGAGGAAATCATATATCAGTCTGTCAAATTCTTCTTTCATACCATCTTAAACTTAATATCTATTGAAAATCATATACCTGCGCTATCATCAGGACAGTTTGTCAATAGAAGAAGTATAGTGAATTACTTTGCTTTTTAATATTAATTAAATATATTCGTAATAAACATTACAATCAGGGCAAGATAAGATCTTGCTGCTTCCTTCAGTTTATCCAGTGCACTTCGCATGTGATATTTCACTGTATGAATAGTGATTCCCATGATTTCGGCAATTTCTTCTTGTCTTTTGTTCTCAAAACGACTCAATAAAAATACCTTCCGGGTTTCTGGAGATAAGCCGTCAATCGTCTTCTGGATAATAGAATGTAGCTCTTTACCCTCTAAATGCTCAACCGGATTTTCGCCCAAGGACCATAAATCGCTGTAAATGACCAGGTCTTCTGACGAGCAGGCCGTTTCCCTTCTCACATATTCAAGCTGAAGATAATTGATACACTTATTGGCTACACTTCTGAAAAGGTAGTTCTTCAATGAGGTGTTAATTGTTATTTTAGAGCGGTTTTCCCATAGACTATACACCAAATCTTCTACTATAGATTCTGATAGATAAGAGTCTGTCAAATACCCTCTCGCTATCCGGCAAAGATCTGTATAGTAAGTTTTATAGATGTATCGGAATGCCTCCTCTTTACCCGATTTCAGGGCCTCGATAATCTCTGTTTCCAGGTTTTTTTCCATTATGTCTTTCAGAAATCGTATATTTGATTTATTAGTTAATATATTAAGGTGAATACTCACAGGTTCTGTTTCTCCGATGGATAATTCGGGGGCAAGGTATTGAAAAAATGTAAGATGACCAAACTCACTAATAAAAAGATGAGTTGAAGGGCTGAACGAATAAAAAAATCATTTCTCACTATACTTTTTATTAATCTGGCTGTCATATTAATGAATAGGCCAATAAAGCATATTTTAACCTGAATCTCTATGAATGGTAAAAAGAAGGATTGTAAAAGAGCATAGCGCGACACTCTTTTTTAAGTTATAAGGTATACAAACAGCTGTTTTAGTTTAGTCATGCAGGATAAAGATTGTTTTCAGGAATAACAGAAAATAAGCTATTTCTTATTTAAATAATATTGTATGAAGAAACTACATTTTCTATTAAGCACATTCCTTGTGTTTATATTCACGTCATGCGGAGAAGATGAACTGAAAGGTGTTGTCTTATCCGAAGATCCGGGGTACGTAAAAGAACCATTGGTAGCCATACAGGCAGAAGATGGCACAGGGAACTGGATAAATGGTCTTATTGACCAGAACAGTAGGGTCATAGCCTTAGATTTTCGCATTTTGGACGACCAAAGTGCGGTGAATGTGAAACTCAAACTGGCGGATGAATGGGCAAAGCCCATTGATCCGCTTACTACTGATGCTGTACTGGACTTGAGCAGCGGTATCACCCGTATTAAAGTGAATGATGGAGCAGATGATATCGAATATACCATTTTCAGCACTTCTACTCAGCTACTTCGAGGCGTAACGGCTACTTGTAACACAGAGCAGGTTAGTGCTAACTTTATTAATGGCATCGCTTCGTTACGTTTCAAACAAAACACTGCATTTGCAAACGTTGTGTTGATGCCGACTTTGGCAGATAACGCAGAAATCATCTCTACGGATCCCGTCAGTCAAAAGGATGAAAACGGAAACCTGATTGTTGACCTAAGTAGCACACTTACTATTACTGTAAAAGACAATACGAACAACATGACTAAAAAATATCAGTTGAGTGCTGTAAATGGAATTATTGACGCAGGGGTAAACTGGAAAAATATTACTGCTGATCTAAAAAGCCAACACAGTAGTATTTGTATTCCTGATTTCATGATTGTCTATGAAAATAAAAACTTGCATGGAAGGAGCGGTAATACGGGATGGTTGATAACTATTCCTGCCGGTAGAATAAATATGAAGGTTAGCTGGGATATGAATAAAGACAATGTAACATGGGCTGAACCCACTGCTCAACATCGTACAACAGCTATCATGAATGATAATATGGATTATTCATTGTTTGTTCCGGGATTGTCCGGGCAATTCTGGGTACCGATATTTTATAGCCTCGGGTGGAATGATAGTGGGCTGCTATCCGCACCGCGTCTCGGATATAACCTATCTACTTCTTTGAAGTATTGTCCGGGAACTCTGGGAATTACAGCTGATGGAAAAGCGGAGATTTCGTATGCAGAAGTGATAGATAATAACTTGTATAAGTTTACCAGCGGCGGAGCCGGCAAACAAGCTGCCAATGGAGTACAGTGGTCCCCAACCAGTGCTGTCAGTGGATATTCCTATCCGTTGCAAAAAGGGCAGATCATGATTGCCGGAGAAAATGCAGAACTTTACAAGACATTTGCTACTAATGAAGGAAGAAATACTTCGACCCGTAACAGAGGAATGGATGGAGCATTGTCAGGAAGTAATTCATGGGCTGCTAATCCGGTAAGCATTTGGACTTTTGATGGCAAGCCTGTAGGACGCCGGGCTGTCGGTATCACGGAAGAAGGAGACTTGGTCATTTTTGTAAGTAATCGTTTTACGAATTCTTATAACTCGGTAAAAGCAGCTTGGAATGTCTTTAGTGATGGCTCTTCTTTACGGGAAGTTGCTGTGGCATTGCAGGAAGTGGGTTGTACGGATGCCATTGTGTTTGGTGAGAACTATCATAGTCCTGTTGTTATTCGGGATGATAGTAGAGGGGTGCCTTTAGGAAAGGTAGCCGGTAGATACGACTGGGAAACGAACGGCAATGTTAAAAATGCGGATAATGAGGCTAGTTCGCAATCCTGGATAATGTTTAAATAAGAATATTGTAAAACAATGAGTTAGTAACAAAAGATATACACATAAAAACTTAAATCAATGAGTAAAATCATCAAATGCATGTTCTTCGTGCTATTAGCTGCAGTTCTTCCACTGTCGGTTCATGCACAACAGGTGACCTTACATTTGCAAGACGTAACGGTGCGCAAAGCGTTCCGGGAGTTGGAGGTCAAAGGAAATGTATCCTTAGTATATGAGAAAAATGATGTGGACCTGACCCGTAAGGTAACTGTAAAGGTAGATAATCAACCGATAAGCAAGGCACTGGATCAGATTCTGAAAGGGCAGGAGTTGATTTATAAAATAAAAGATAATCATATTATTATCACCCGGCCTGTCGTTCAGAAATCGGATAAGAAACGGCGTATCAATGGTGTCATCAGCGATGTCAATGATGAATTGTTAATTGGAGTATCGGTATCAATTCCCGGTACTAATATTGGCACGGTGAGTAATATGGAAGGGAAATTTGAATTGGAAATACCGGAGGACGCTAAGAAATTGCAAGTGTCTTATATCGGTTTTGACACGCAGGAAATTTCATTGTCGCCCGGCAAGACGACATTCAACATTGTAATGGGAGAGAATGTGAAAATGCTTTCAGAAGTAGTAGTGGTTGGTTATGGCACGCAAAAGAAGGTGAACCTGACCGGTTCGGTTGCTACGGTAAATTTGGAAAAGGAATCACTTTCCCGTCCTTTGGTCAGTGCTTCGCAGGCGTTGAGCGGTATGACAGCCGGTTTGCAGGTGATGCAAAGCTCCGGGACTCCATATAATGAAGGCTTTTCTTTCAATATTCGGGGAGTAGGTACCCTGAACAGTTCTTCACCACTCGTGTTGGTGGATGGGATGGAACAAAGTCTGAATAATGTAGATCCCAACGATATTGCTTCTATTTCCATCCTGAAAGATGCGGCCTCGTGTGCTATTTATGGTAACCGGGGGGCAAATGGGGTTATTCTGGTTACTACCAAAACCGGACAAACAGGAAAGGTCAGCGTATCTTACAATGCTACTTTTTCACTGAATCAACCTACCAAACTGATAAAAACGGTATCTAACTACGCCAAGTATATGGAATTGATGAACGAAGCTGCTACTAATATAGGAGAATCTGCTCCTTTCAGCGACATTACCATCAATCAATGGCGTGAGGCGGAAAAAGATCCGAATGGCATTTCGGCTTCCGGCTATCCTAATTATGTAGCTTATCCTAATACAGATTGGTACGATGAGATATATAGTAACGACTGGATGATGAAACATTCGCTTTCCGTCACTGGACAGGAGGGACGTACCGGATATAATCTTTCTATATCTTATACTGACAATCCGGGATTAATCAAGGATACCGGATACCAACGCTATTTTTTGCGTGCCAATGTTTATTCGGATATTACTAAGTGGTTACGTATTGGTACTCGCGTATGGGGGTATCACACTGACCAGAAGAAAAGCGATACCGGTTCACTCACCAATATTAATACTCAAAAGATGATACCGGGCGTATATCCATATTATGACGGAAAATATGGTGCGCCGGAAGCGAACGAGGAAGATCCGCAATCTCACAATCCTCTGTGGGACATGGCGCAATCGGAAGGGCATATCAAGAACACGCAGTTCTTCACTACTTTCTATGCCAACGTGAAGTTTCTGAAACACTTCTCATACGATGTTAATCTGAACTATAAGGATTATCGTTATGAATCGATGTCCGTAAATACGGATTATGGGAAATATAGTTTTAGTACAGATCAGTGGATAGCTGCCCCCAAAGATCCTGCCGATTTGTATACCCGTATGGCGTATGTCCGTGAGAACCACTGGAAATTAACGCACTTGCTCAATTATAACCAGACTTTTTATAAGCATGATATTGGTATGTTATTGGGCTTTGAAGAAGAACGTTTTGTCAAACGGACTACCGACACTGCCAAACTTGGATTAATAGATTCGTCTGTGGGTGATTCAAGTTCTGCTACTACTCCTTCTTCCATAGGTGGTACAGGTGAGGAATTTACATCCCGTTCTTACTTCGGTCGTATTAACTATGCTTTCGACAGCCGTTATTTATTCGAGGTTAATATGCGTTATGACGGTTCCTCCCGTTTTGCTCCGGATAATCGCTGGGGGCTTTTTCCATCTTTCTCTGCCGGGTGGAGAATCTGTGAAGAGAGATTTATGAAAGGACTTCCTATCGACAATCTGAAATTACGTGCTTCGTGGGGTAAGTTAGGGAACAATGCGATTGGTAACTATGAATGGCAGGCTGTGTACAACTCGGCAAAGTACGCGTTTGGAGGTAGCCTTAATAATGGTTTGGCAATTACTTCTATTTCCAACAACCTGTTGGAGTGGGAAAGTACTGCCATTACGAATATTGGTATCGACTTTGCAACTTTAAGAAACCGTCTGACGTTTGAGGCTGAATTTTATAATAAAGTAACGGATGGAATCTTATATCGCCCTGATATGTATATGTCTCTCGGGACAGCCAGTGGCCCTCGTCAGAACATTGCGGAAGTGACTAACCGCGGTATTGAAATGACCCTGAATTGGCAAGACCGTATCGGTAAAGTAGAATATCGTGTATCCGGTAACTTTGCCTATAACCAGAACAAGGTCAGTAAATACAAAGGAGAGTTGCAGCGTGGCTGGGTGACAGATGAAAACGGGAACCGTGTTTATCAAACCAATATCGGCGATGTCTCTACCGGAGGATCTACCCGTGTAATAGAGGGTAAAATGATTAATGAATACTATATGTTGCAACCATATAAAGGCAGTGGAAACGGTTTTAACGCAGATGGAACAGTCAATATCAACGGTGGTCCGAGAGACGGAATGATCCGTACAGTAGACGACATGAAATGGCTGAATGCTATGGTAGGGGCAGGGTATAAGTTCTATCCGCGTCAGAACGTCAGTAAGAGTGGCATTTGGTATGGTGATTACATCTATGCTGACTTAAATGGCGACGGTGTATATGGTAATGACGCTGATAATGAGTTTCAGGGATGCTCCAATGTGCCCAAGTATAACTTCGGTCTGCAGGCAAGCGCTAATTGGAAAGGCTTCGATTTCTCCATGAACTGGTCCGGTGCGGCAGGTTTCAAGATTTACTACTATCGTTTGGCATTGAACAGCAGTGCTACCATCAAAGGATATGCTATTGGGGAAGCAATAGCAAACGATCACTATTTCTTTGATCCCAAAAATCCCAATGATCCGCGCACGAACTTGAGTTCAAAGAATCCTCGTTTGACAAATAACTCCGGTAACGACCAAAGTGGTATGACACAGTCATCAGTACATTTGCAAAAAGGGGATTATATTAAACTGAAGAACCTGACTATCGGATATACATTGCCTGCTGTCCTGTCGAAAAAAGTATATGCACAGAATATCCGTTTCTTTGCTTCCGGTGAAAATTTATTTACCATTACCGGGTATGAAGGAATGGATCCGGAAATGCGTACCGCAGTGGGATATTCTACTATGAGACAATATGCATTCGGTGTAAATATCACTTTCTAAACTTACTCTAAAACGATTTTATGATGAAAAACAAAATAAAAATATTTCGGAAATTAGTAAGATGTGCATCTATTGCCTTGCTGTCTTTCTCTATGGCTGGATGCGGTGCGGACTTTTTAGATACTACTCCTACCAATAACATAAGCGGTAGTAGTATCTGGACGAAAGCAACTTTGGCCGAACAGGCTGTTATCGGCGTATATAATGTCTTTCTGGATCAATATTGTCCTAACTCCGGCATTTTGGATTCGCACCGGATTCCATGGGATGCTTATTCTTCTGTGATGGATACAGACAAGAACTGGATTAAGCGAATGCCTAATTGTACAGGAGCAGCTACTCCCTCAAGTGGCCTGTTCAGTGATATTTATAAACGTTTTTATACTTTTATCTATCGTGCTAATGATGTGATAGATAATATTGGTCAGGTTCCTGATATGTCGACCGGAGAGAAGCAACGGCTATCGCCGAATGTAAATTCTTGCGTGCATTTGCTTATATGCGCTTGAATATCTTGTATAAAGGAGTGCCGTTATATATGAATGCAATCACGAGTCCTGAAAACGGTAACAAAGCCCGTTCTTCAGAAGCGGATGTTTGGGCGGCTATACTCCAGGATCTGACAGATTGTGTGAATGAACCCAATCTACCGGGTAAATATAATTCGGGTGACTCTAACTATGGACGGGTAACCAAAGGAGCTGCTTATGCATTACGCGGACAAGTATATATGTGGCAGAAGAATTGGGAGGCGGCGGTTGATGATTTTAATTCTGTGGCTGACTGTGGCTTCGGGTTATATACTAAGGCCGGTGCTACCAGTTATAAGCAGTTGTTGAAAATAGCAAATGAACAATGTGAAGAAATGATATTCTCTGTGCAATGCATCAAGCAATATGGCTACTCCAATACAAGGAACATCACTTACGGCAACCGTTGTACAGCAGGTTCTATGTGGAATAACTATTTGCCTAATCCGCATTTTGTAGAATCTTTTGAGACGGCGACCGGAGAAAAGTTTAATTGGGATAACTACTTGCCGGGCTATAGTGCGATGAAAGAAAAAGAACGTGTGGTGTTTTTTCTACGCGATGGACTGTCTGCGGCGGAAAAGGAACGTATGGCTGCCTATGGGGCAGATATGAACAAATATCTGGATAGTGGCAATGAAGCACGTATCAAAAAAGCTTACGAGAGCCGTGATCCACGTCTGCAAATGGCTGTCATTACCCCTTACGCACAATACAATGGTGCTTCTTCTGGAATAGCTCATACTTATACATTGCGTTGGCCTTATCGTGGCTCCGATAGTGCAGAGCCTTTTGATATCCGTACTGATACAAACGATAAGTTTTACTATCTATGGAGAAAGTTTGTACCTGAAGGTCTGGAACAGACAGAACGTGATACTTATGGATTGGATATTCCATTAATACGCTATGCGGAAGTATTGCTCCTGAAAGCAGAAGCGCTAAATGAATGGGGAAGTACCCATGAAAGCGAAGCAATCAGATGTGTTAATGAAGTAAGACGTCGTGCAGGGCATGTCGAATTGAATAATGCAACTTATCCTGCTACGAAAGTTAACGGGCAGAGTGATTTGCGTGAACGTATCCGGAATGAGTATTACTGGGAAATCGGTGGCGAAGATTCCATGTATTTCCATGAATTGCGTTGGGGAACGTGGAAAGATAAGAAGTTTGATAATAATCGTAACGGTCTGATGCAGATGTGGGGTGAAACGACTTATACCTGGTACTGGTTGGGGGATCAGTGCTGGAGCTGGCCTATTCCTGCTAAAGAAATGGAAATGAACTCGAATTTGGAACAGAATGAAGGTTGGATAAATTAATCTTAGTTTTAACTAATAAAGTATATATGAAAAAATTATCTTTTTTAATTGCAACAGCATTGTGTATCATGGCATGTTCCGGTGGCTCTGACGAACAACCGGATGGGCCGGGTAACGGTAATGGAAATGGGGGTGGGGGGAGTACACCTAACCCTGTTTCATTCTCCAATCCTATAGTCGGCAAACAGTTGCCTGATCCGACAATAATTCATGCGGCAGACGGAAACCTTTATTTGTATGTTACCCAACAGGATAATATCTATATTCCGATTTACAAATCTACTAATATGACACAGTGGACTTATGCTGGGGCAGCCTTTCTGCAAAAACCGAACTGGCAGCCGGACACTCGCTTATGGGCTCCGGACATTAACTATATCAATGGCAAATATGTGCTCTATTATGCTCTCGGGCACTGGGACTTGCCTAAGAATAGTTGTATCGGGGTGGCGGTCAGCGACTCTCCTGTAGGGCCTTTTACGGATCACGGAAAACTTCTTGACTACAATTCTGGTACTATGCAGTGCATCGACCCTTGTTATTTTGAAGATAATGGTAAGAAGTATCTTTTCTGGGGAAGTTATAATAGTACTTCTAAAGGCTATGAAGGAGGTATCCGTTATGTAGAGTTAAGTGCTGACGGTCTATCCATTAAAGGGGCTGTTTCCGAAAAGATAGCGGGTCCTTCAATAGAAGGCATCATGGTTCATAAACGCGGGAATTATTATTATCTATTTGGCTCTACGGGTAGTTGTTGTGAAGAGGAAAGAAGTACGTATCGTGTAGTGGTGGGGCGTTCTAAAAATATCGAAGGTCCTTATGTGGGTAAAAACGGTACTGTGATGAAAGAAAATAGTAGTTATAATGAAGTAATTCTACAGGGTAATAACCTGTTTGCCGGAACCGGACACAATTCCGAAATTATCACGGATGATGAGGGTAATGACTGGTTCTTCTATCATGCCTGGCAGAAAGCGAAAATAGATAATGGTCGTCAATTGATGTGTGACCGCATACAATGGAGCAGTGATGGCTGGCCTTATATTACTAATGGCACACCGGCATCCGTATCTCGTGCACCTGTATTTAAAAACGAAGAAGAAAAAGAGTAATCTATGAAACTATTCAACTATTTATTGGCCGGGATATTGTGTGCTTCTGTCACTTGTCTCCCGGCGCAGCATCGGGCTGATCCCCAGAAATTGGTCAATCCGGAATCCTTTTCTATGATTTTGCTCGGTGATCCACAGGGATATACCAAGTATGATATTAACCAGCCGCTTTTTGATCTTTGTACCGCATGGATTGCGGACAATATAGAGTCGCTTAAAATTAAAGCTGTCCTTTGTACAGGCGATTTGGTGGAGCAGAATGATAATAATGTATTAAACCGTAAGATGCTGAACCAGACCAGTCGTGAAATGTGGGAGGCAGCATCGCAGGCTTTGAAAAGACTGGATAACAAAGTACCTTATATTATTGCCGCAGGCAATCATGATTATGGATACAAAGCCGCAGAAAACGGTCGTACTTATTTTCCTGATTATATTCCTTTTGAACGAAATTCTACCTGGCGGAATATCTGTGTCAGTGAATTTCCTAATCGTGAAGGCAGGGCGTCTTTAGAGAATTCGGCTTTTGAGTTTGATGAGCCGGGATGGGGAAAGATTTTGGTTATAGCAGTAGAGTTTGTGCCTCGTGATGAAGTTCTGCAATGGGCGAAAGATTTGGTAAACAAGCCGAGATACAAGAATTATAAGGTGATTTTTATCACTCATTCTTATCTTGATATAGGTAATAAGCGCGTTACGAAAGATGGGTATAAGATTTCTCCACAAAACTCGGGGCAGGCTATTTGGGAGAAACTTATTTATCCTTCTTCCAATATCCGTCTCGTACTTTGCGGACATGTGGGAAGAGGCACCGGTGAATATGAGAATAATGTGGCTTATCGGGTGGATAAGAACAGTGCCGGGAAAGATGTATCACAAATGACGTTTAATGTACAATATGTAGGAGGCGGTCCGGAAGGGAACGGAGGGGATGGTTGGCTTCGCATTCTGGAATTTATGCCGGATGGTAAAACGATCAAAGTACGTACTTATTCTCCCTTGTTTGGGATTTCAAAATTGACCAGGCATCTGGCACATCGTACGGCACCTTACGATCAGTTTGATATTATATTGGAATAACTTGACCTAGTAAAAATACTCTTAATAGAAATAATGTAGATGAGAAAAGTTGTATGTTCTTTAGTGATACTTATTAATAGTGTTTATCTATTTGCACAGTGGAAACCGGTTGGCGGTCGAATTATGACGGAATGGGCGGCGAAAATAGATGTTGAAAACGTGTTGCCCGAATATCCCCGCCCAATTATGGAACGTGCTGACTGGATAAATCTGAACGGATTGTGGAATTATGCTATTTCTCCGGTAGGTCAAGCTATGCCACAAAGTTATGATGGTCGGATTTTAGTTCCTTTTGCTGTAGAATCAAGCTTGTCCGGAGTGGGGAAAAGTCTTGGGGAGAAGAATGAACTTTGGTATCAGCGTCAATTCTCGGTTCCCTCCAAATGGAAAGGACATAGGATCTTATTGCATTTTGGGGCTGTTGACTGGAAAGCGGATGTTTGGGTAAATAAGGTAAAGGTGGGACAACATACAGGAGGATTTACTCCTTTTTCTTTTGATATCACGCCTGCCTTGCTGAATGGGGAAAATGAATTGATCGTGAAAGTGTGGGACCCGACTGATAAAGGTCCTCAGCCTAGAGGAAAACAGGTTAGTAAGCCGGGAGGTATCTGGTATACTCCTGTCAGTGGTATTTGGCAAACAGTTTGGCTAGAACCCGTGCCAATCCGGTCGATTGTCAATATCAAAACGACTCCTGATATTGACAGGAATAAGTTGACAGTAGAGGTTATGACAGATCATCAGATGCTTTCAGATAAATTGGAGGTGAAGGTATTAGAAGGAAAGCAGTTGGTGGCTGTAGGAAGTTCCGTAAATGGTATTCCGGTTGAGATTGCTATGCCGTCTGATGTAAAGTGGTGGTCTCCGGATTCTCCGTTTTTATATGATATGGAAATTTGTCTGTATTCAGAAAATAAGTTGATCGATAAGGTTAAGAGCTATACTGCCATGCGTAAATATTCAACGAAGCGTGATAAAAATGGAATTGTGCGTCTGCAACTGAATAATAAAGACTTGTTTCAATTTGGTCTTTTAGATCAGGCTGGTGGCCGGATGGCTTGTATACAGCACCTTCGGATGAGGCTTTAGTATATGATATTCAAAAGACAAAAGATTTTGGATATAATATGATTCGCAAACATATAAAAGTAGAGCCTGCCCGTTGGTATACGTATTGTGATCGTTTAGGGGTTATTGTGTGGCAGGACATGCCGAGTGGCGATAAGAATCCCGAGTGGCAGAATCGGAAGTATTTTGAGGGAACAGAATTTAAACGGTCTGCTGAATCAGAGGCTATTTATCGTAAAGAATGGAAAGAAATTATCGACTGCCTTTACTCTTATCCTTGTATTGGCACATGGGTACCTTTCAATGAGGCTTGGGGGCAGTTTAAAACCCCTGAAATAGCAGAATGGACAAAGCAATATGATCCTTCCCGTTTAGTGAATCCTGCCAGTGGAGGTAATCATTATACCTGTGGTGATATGCTCGATTTGCATAATTATCCCGGTCCGGAGATGTATTTATATGACGCACAGCGTGCAACTGTACTCGGAGAGTATGGAGGAATTGGTTTAGTGCTGAAGGAGCATCTTTGGGAGCCGAATCGTAATTGGGGGTATGTTCAGTTTAGTACTTCCAAAGAAGCTACTGATGAGTATCTGAAGTATGCTAATATGCTGAAGGATATGATTGCACGTGGATTCTCGGCTGCTGTTTATACACAGACTACAGATGTTGAGATCGAAGTGAACGGATTGATGACATACGACCGCAAAGTAATAAAACTGGATGAACAGAATTTGAAGAGGGTAAATACGGAAATTTGTGAAAGTTTAAAGTAAGAAGCCGGATTAGCCATTTGGCTGAACAAGGCAACTCATCTGTAGCCATTCGAATTATAGATATAGTTTGCAATATTATATAATTGAGAAAACAGAATTCAGATACTTTCTTTGTATCTGGACTCTGTTTTTTTGAATATATAATTCTATCCATTCCTTCATTTTTCAGTGAAATGTACCAAAATTGTCCTTCATTTGGATTATTTAGGTCGGTCAATTCTATTTAAATGCACTACTTTTGCCATCAGGAAAATTAATCACTTAACAAATAATCCTTGTATTATGAAAACAATTCTTAGCGCATTAGGACTTTCCCTATTGATCTTTACGAGTTGCGGTGGACAAAAAAAGGTTGAAGTAGACTTTATTCAGGACAACATCGACAACGCTGTGGCACAGAACACAATCCAGACGGACATTATCGAGAAGTCCGGTAAAATCTTGAATCCGAGAACAATCAACGAAGATGGGAGTATCTCTTACATACCGATGGAAGACTGGTGCTCCGGATTCTTTCCCGGTAGTATATGGTTGACTTATAACCTGACGGGTGATAAGAAATGGTTGCCGCTGGCTGAGAAATACACAGAAGCTCTTGATTCTGTGAAATATCTGAAATGGCATCATGATGTAGGTTTCATGATTGGTTGCAGTTATCTGAACGGCTATCGCATGGCAGATAAGAAAGAGTACAAAGACGTCATTATAGAAGCTGCCAAATCATTGTCCACTCGTTTTCGTCCGAATGCAGGCGTTATCCAGTCATGGGATGCCGATAAAGGTTGGCAGGGAACACGGGGATGGAAATGTCCGGTGATTATTGATAATATGATGAATCTCGAACTCTTATTTGAAGCAACAGCTCTTTCCGGAGATTCTACTTTCTACAATATTGCAGTGAAACATGCTGATACAACAATGGCTCACCACTTCCGTCCGGACAACAGCTGCTACCATGTGGTAGATTACGATCCGGAGACAGGAGAAGTGCGTAAGAGACAAACTGCACAGGGATATGCGGATGAATCTTCTTGGGCCCGTGGACAAGCTTGGGCACTCTACGGATACACTACTTGCTATCGTTACACGAAAGACAAGAAATATCTCGACCAGGCACAAAAAGTCTATAACTTCATCTTTAATAATAAGAACCTGCCGGAGGACCTCGTACCATACTGGGATTATGATGCTCCGAATATTCCGAACGAACCGCGTGATGCTTCTGCAGCAGCTTGTACAGCCTCTGCCCTTTACGAACTGGATGGCTATCTGCCGGGCAACCACTACAAAGAAACGGCTGATAAGATAATGGAAAGTTTGGGCTCACCTGCTTATCGCGCAGAAGTTGGAACAAATGGAAACTTTATCCTGATGCATTCGGTTGGCAGTATTCCTCACGGTCAGGAAATTGACGTTCCTCTGAACTATGCTGACTATTATTTCTTGGAAGGACTGATGCGTAAAAGAGATTTGGAAAAGAAATAAGAAATAGACAATGAACGGTAAACAGTGAACGGTGAATGCTTAGCGGATTCTGACGGAACATGTTTACCGTTTATCATTCGCTACTTATTATCTATAACTTTCTATTGACCGTTTGTCATTTACCTGTTTTAATTATTTATCATAAACTATCATGAATAAACCTATAAACCTTCTTGTAGGAGGCTTGACGCTGTTTGCCGCACAAGGTTGCAAGGCTCCGAAGCAAGCGTCCCAACAAGCGGAGCATCCTAATATAATCTATGTATTTCCCGATCAATACCGTAACCAGGCGATGGGCTTCTGGAGGCAGGACGGATTCCGGGATAAAGTAAACTTTGAAGGAGACCCCGTGCATACTCCTAATCTGGATGCCTTTGCACGTGAATCTATGGTCTTGTCGTCTGCACAGAGTAACTGTCCGTTGAGCAGCCCTCATCGTGGAATGTTACTGACCGGTATGTATCCGAACAAAAGCGGTGTACCATTGAATTGCAATTCTACACGTCCGATCAGTTCCTTACGCGAGGATGCGGAATGTATCGGCGATGTGTTCAGCAAAGCAGGTTATGACTGTGCTTATTTTGGTAAACTTCACGCTGACTTCCCGACTCCGAACGATCCCGAACATCCGGGACAGTATGTGGAAGAAAAACGTCCGGCATGGGATGCCTATACACCGAAAGAACGCCGGCACGGCTTTAACTACTGGTATTCTTACGGAACATTTGACGAACACAAGAACCCGCATTATTGGGATACGGATGGTAAGAGACACGATCCGAAGGAATGGTCACCTTTACACGAATCAGGCAAAGTCATTTCTTATCTGAAAAATGACGGTAACGTACGTGATACCAAGAAACCTTTCTTCATAATGGTGGGCATGAATCCTCCTCACAGCCCGTATCGCTCCTTGAATGACTGTGAAGAGCAGGATTTTAATCTTTATAAAGATCAGCCTCTGGATAGTCTGTTGATTCGTCCGAATGTCGATTTGAAGATGAAGAAAGCGGAGTCTGCACGTTATTATTTCGCTTCCGTTACCGGAGTAGACCGTGCTTTCGGACAGATTTTGACGACATTGAAAGAATTGGGATTGGATAAGAATACAGTCGTAATCTTTGCTTCCGATCATGGTGAGACGATGTGTAGCCAGCGCACTGATGATCCGAAGAATTCCCCTTATTCTGAATCCATGAATATTCCGTTCCTGGTTCGTTTTCCCGGTAAGATTCAGCCGAGGGTAGATGATTTATTGCTCTCCGCTCCTGATATTATGCCTACGGTGCTTGGCTTGTGCGGACTGGGTGATTCTATTCCGGCGGAAGTGCAGGGACGTAATTTCGCTCCTCTTTTCTTCGATGAAAAGGCTGAAATTGTTCGTCCTACAGGTGCACTGTATATTCAGAATGTAGATGGTGATAAAGATGAAAATGGATTGGTGCAGACTTACTTCCCTTCTTCAAGAGGTATCAAGACGGCTCAATATACATTGGCGTTATATATCGACCGTGATACGAAGCAATTGAAGAAAAGCCTCTTATTCGATGATGTAAAAGATCCATATCAACTGCATAACCTGCCTTTGGAAGAAAATAAGGAGATTGTGGCACAACTTTGCGGTGAAATGGGAGCTATGTTGAAGGAAATTAATGATCCTTGGTATACGGAAAAGATTCTGTCGGATCGGATTCCTTATTAGCGATTAGTAATTTATAAAACGCTGATTAACTCAAATAAGTGCCAATTTTAGGAGTAAATCTCTGCGACAATAATAGGTGTTAATCCGCATCCGCGTTTAAATTGAAAATAGTAATGAAAAACAGTTGTTTTATAGTATTATTCCTTTTGGGAATCATTCCTTCAGCTTTCGCTCAACTCATCGGATTTGAAGAAGAAGTGCCCGAAGCATTTACAGTTTCCGGAAAGGGAGAAGTGAAAATCTCTTCTCTTTTTTACAAAGAGGGTGAAAGTAGTCTGGAATGGGACTTTCAGCCCGGTTCTACGCTGGATGTTCAAATTGCTCCTTTATCGTTGAATACGAGAAACGAGAAGCAGTTCGGCATTACCTTGTGGATTTATAATGAGAAACCGCAGCAGGATTCTATTCGTTTTGAGTTTCTGAATAAGGAGGGAGAAGTCTCTTACTGGTTCTCTTATCGTTTGCAGGCAGCAGGCTGGCGGGCTTGCTGGATCTCTTTTGAGTATATGCAGGGCGACAAGAAAGATAAGAAGATCGTAGCCTATCGGCTGGTTGCCCCGCAACGGAAGGGACGTATCTTTCTTGACCGTCTGATTTTCCGGAAAGAAAATGAATCTTCGTACCACTCCCGACCAACAGTTGCCTACCAATAATGGGCTGTCTAATCGTGACCTGTGGCATTGGTGTCTCGTGTGGAAATGGGAACAACAGTCGTATGATATTCCTCTGCCTTCTAAATTGACAAGCGAACAAAAGAAGGAGCTGAAGACTATCGAACAACGTTTGACTGACTTTCTGGAAGTGAAAAAGGCTCCGCAAGGACCGATTAATGCTGCCTATAAAACATTTGAGAAAGCGGCTATCAGTCCATCCATCGCTGGGACGGGATTTATAGGAACTCCTATTGTTGCTCCTGATGAACAGGACAAGAAGAAAGGAGAAATGTCATGGAACGATATTGAAACGATGCTTTCCGGCTTTGCCTATGATGCTTATTATAACCAGAACGAAACATCAAAGAAAAACTACTTTACCGTATTCGACTATGCTATCGATCAGGGATTTGCATACGGTAGCGGTATGGGTACCAATCATCATTATGGTTATCAGGTACGTAAGATATATACAACTGCCTGGCTGATGCGTGATGCTATCTATAAACATCCTCATCGGGATGCTTATCTCTCCACATTGCGTTTTTGGGCGGCTCTGCAAGAAACTCGTCAGCCATGTTCTCCAACACGTGATGAATTGTTGGATTCCTGGCATACGTTATTGATGGCGAAATTTATTTCCGCTATGATGTTTCCCGATGCAAGAGAACAGGCGCAAGCGTTGAGCGGCTTGTCACGTTGGCTATCTTCTTCTTTGCGTTATACTCCGGGAACGATCGGTGGTATAAAGGTAGACGGTACGACTTTCCATCATGGCGGTTTCTATCCGGGATATACCACTGGAGTACTTGCGACTGTAGGAGAATATATTGCATTTACCAATGGTACAAGTTTTGAACTGACCGAAGATGCGCGCAAACACATGAAATCAGCCTTTATTGCTATGCGCAATTATTGCAATTTCTATGAATGGGGCATCGGAATCAGTGGCCGTCATCCTTTTGGAGGGAAGATGGGAAGCGATGATATCGAAGCATTTGCCAATATCGCTTTATCCGGCGATTTGTCCGGTCAGGGAAATACGTTTGATCGTGGTCTGGCTGCCGACTATTTACGTCTGATACGCAATAGTGATACTCCGAATGCGCGTTTCTTCAAGAAGGAAGGTATTCAACCGGCACAGGCTCCACAGGGATTCTTCGTTTACAACTATGGTTCGGCAGGCATTTTCCGTCGTGCGGACTGGATGGTGACATTGAAAGGGTATACCACTGACGTATGGGGCTCTGAAATTTATACGAAAGATAACCGTTACGGACGTTATCAGAGTTATGGCTCCGTGCAGATTATGGGGAAAGGAAATCCCGTGTCACGTGCCGGAAGCGGTTTTGTGCAGGAGGGATGGGACTGGAACCGTTTGCCGGGTACAACTACCATTCATTTGCCTTTCGATTTGCTTGATAGCCCATTGAAAGGAACGACTATGGCACGCTCCAAAGAGAATTTCTCCGGAAGCAGTTCTTTAGATGGTAAAAATGGAATGTTCGCTATGAAATTGGCAGAACGGGATTATGAGAATTTCACACCAGACTTTGTGGCCCGTAAATCCGTATTCTGTTTTGATAACCGGATGGTTTGCCTGGGAACAGGTATTTCGAACTCCAATGCGGATTATCCTACGGAAACGACTCTTTTCCAGACAAAATATAATGGTAAGGAGCCCAAAGTAGGAGAGGATAACTATTGGCTTCATGATGGTTATGACAATTATTATCATGTAGTGGACGGAACCGTTCGCGCACAGGTGGCAGAACAGGAATCACGGCACGAAAAGACGCGTGAAGTTACTAAGGGAAAATTCTCTTCTGCCTGGATAGAACATGGCAAGGCACCGAAAGAGGGGACTTATGAATATATGGTATTGATACAGCCTTCTGCTTCTGATCTCGACGAGCTGCGTAAAACTCCTGCATACGAGGTGTTGCAACGCGATCAGACTGCTCACGTTGTTTATGATAAAAAGACAGGTATCACGGCGTATGCTGCTTTTGAAGCTTATCAGCCTGCCGCTGATAAAGTGTTCGTGGCTATTCCTGCGGAAACAATGGTGATGTATGCAAAGGAATCTGATAAGGGTATCCGTTTAAGCGTCTGTGATCCGAATCTGAATATAGAAGAGAAGACGTATACAACGAAAGAACCCAGTCGTCCTATTACTAAGGAGATACGGCTTAAAGGACATTGGAGATTGACAAGCCCGATGGAAAATGTCCGGTTGGAACAGCAGGGAGACCAGACCGTACTGACGGTAACCTGTCAGCATGGACAGCCGGTTGAAATGCTCATGGAAAATAAATAATTAGTGAATAAGATAAGAGAAAACAAGAATTTAAAGAGAGGTATTAGTTATCATGTTTCTATGAAAAAAGAGAAGACCGGTTCGTGGTGAGCCGGTCTTCTTTGTATTTGCACGGTGCGTTGAGCACTTTCTTTTCTTATTACTTATTCAGCCTCCATTCGAAACCGTCTTTAGTATCTTTGATTTCAAATCCGAGTGCTGTCAGTGTGTTGCGGATTTCATCGGAAGTAGCCCAGTCTTTGTTGGCTTTCGCTTTCATACGTTGTTCCAGTAGCATATCTACTACCTTACCGTAGGCTGCTTCACGGCCATCAGAAGAACCTTTTTCTTCTTTCAATCCCATGATGTCGAAGCTGAACAGATGGAATGTTTCTTTCAACTCTTTCAGGTCTTCGGCGGATATGGTGGCATTGCCGGCAATGATATTGTTAATAATGCGGGCACCTTCGAAAAGCTGTGCGATGACAATCGGTGTATTCAAGTCGTCATTCATTGCTTCATAGCACTTAGCGCGCAGTTCTTTCACGTTGATTCCCTCTGAAGTTGCCGGTGCGGGAGTAATCTTATCCAATGCGTCAATGGCTTCCATCAGACGTTGCAGCCCTTTTTCGGATGCTTGCAGTGCTTCATTGCTAAAGTCTACCGTGCTGCGGTAATGAGCTTGCAGGATGAAGAAACGGATTGTCATTGGTGTGTAGGCTTGTGCCAGCAGCTTATGAGTACCGTTGAAGAATTCGTCCAAAGTGATGAAGTTGCCGAGTGATTTACCCATCTTGGTTCCGTTGATGGTAATCATGTTGTTGTGCATCCAGTAGTGAACCATGTCATCACCTTGTGAGGCTACCGATTGTGCGATTTCACATTCGTGGTGAGGGAAAATCAAGTCCATTCCTCCTCCGTGAATATCGAAGTGTTCGCCTAGGTATTTGCGTCCCATAGCGGTACATTCGGCGTGCCATCCGGGGAAACCGTCGCTCCATGGAGACGGCCAGCGCATGATATGTTCAGGTTGTGCCTTTTTCCAAAGGGCGAAGTCGGCGGGATTGCGTTTTTCGCTTTGTCCGTCGAGGTCACGGGTGGTATTCAATACGTCGTCCAAATTACGTCCGGAAAGTTTTCCGTAATGGTGATCTTTGTTGTATTTGGCTACATCGAAATAAACGGAGCCTTCGCTTTCATAGGCGTATCCGGCATCCAAAATCTTCTGTACCAGTTGGATTTGTTCAATGATATGTCCTGAAGCATGTGGTTCGATGCTCGGAGAAAGTACATTCAGTGCTTCCATTGCTTTATGATAGCGGTTCAGGAAATATTGAACAACCTCCATTGGTTCCAACTCTTCCAGACGTGCTTTCTTGGCAATCTTGTCTTCTCCGTCATCGGCATCATGTTCCAGATGACCTACATCGGTAATATTTCGTACGTAGCGTACTTTATATCCTAGGTGGGTGAGATAGCGGAATAACACATCGAAGGTTATAGACGGGCGGGCGTGTCCTAAATGGGCATCTCCGTAAACAGTCGGTCCGCACACATACATGCCTACATGAGGTGCATGAAGCGGTACGAACAACTCTTTCTTTCTATCTAAGGTGTTGTAAATGGTAAGTTGATGTTCCATAACATTTTATATTTGTTTTATTGGAACTGCAAAGTTAGTATAAAATCTGAATATGCGCTCTATCTTTGATGAGTTGATTTTAGCTCTTGAGCTGTTTTACTGGTAATATTATTAGTTTCCCGGTATGAAACTAAAAGTTTCACACCGGGGAACCAATGGTTTCATTACGGGAAACCAAAGGTTTCTCACCGAGAAACTAAAATTTTGTCGGCATGAAAGTAAATGTTTGGTTATTGTTGACTGCAAAACTTATCAATAGCTTCTGCTACACCGTCTTCTTCGTTGCTTAGAGTGATGTAATTTGCTGCTTTTTTTACAGGTTCTTGTGCATTTCCCATAGCAATTCCCAGTCCTGCAAACTTAATCATGGATAAGTCATTATAGCCATCTCCCATTGCTATGACTTCTTCTCGTGCTACTCCTATTTCTTTCAATAAGACAGCAAGAGAAAGAGCTTTGTCAATTCCTTGCGGAACTAATTCGAGGAAATAGGGTTCTGAACGGAAAACGTTAATATGTCCTTGTAGCCGGAGACTAAGTTCTGCTTCAAGCGGAATGAGTTTATCTGCGTCTCCCACGATGAGGCATTTGGCTACAGGAAGCGTGATCTCTGTGAGGAAGTCGTTTGTTTCCCGTACTGCCATTTTATTGAGAAAGGCCTCTTTCTGTACGTATGGGTCTTGAGAGTTTTCTGTTATTATATCTGCTCCGTCATAGGTTAATATACTTAGTTGGTGGGTACGGGCACATTCATAGAGCATCGGAACAACTTCATTAGGTAACACATTTTCATATACCATCTCTTTTGTTTCCCAATTGATAATTTCACCTCCGTTATAGGAGAGGATGAAACCTCCGAATTCATTCATCCGTAATTCGTTGGCTAATGGTACAATACCATAAGTAGGTCGTCCGGAAGCTAATACGAGTCGTATTCCTTGCTCTTGTATACGTATTAGAGTTTCCCTGTTGCGGGGAGTGATTTCTTTTTTAGAATTGGTGAGTGTGCCGTCAAGGTCGAGCACGATAAGTTTGTATTTCATGTAGCGTTGTTTTGGGTGCAAAGATAGATTAAAAAAGTTTTTCCGCAAGGTGGTGGGGGAAAAGATGTGGCTTTAGCTAAGCCAGCCATCGTTTGTTCAACTTGGCAGATGTTTTTGTAAAGTATTGAATATTAATAAAGGAGCTTCAGATCTGAGTCGTCGTGCTGTCATGCATCAGATGCAGGGACTTTCTTTTTGAACCAGACTCGTATTTTTCGGATGTAGTAGCTTCTCCTGTTTCTGATTTCTTGATTGATGATATGACATTTAGATAAATAAAAGCCGCATAACTTTCGTTATGCGGCTTTTATTATTAAACTGGTAAAAGAGTTTTATTCAATTGTTGCTCCATAACCAGCTACATCGCTAGCTAATGTAAATATACCATTTACATAATCATATTGAGTAATAGGAGCTGTTGCGTGCTTGGTTATGTTATTACCGCTTGTTGGTTCTTTAACTAAAGAACTTGTATGATAATAATTCCAATTTTTGGTTAAGCCATATACGATATTGTCGGTTACATCTATTTGAGGTGTGCAACTTTCTAAGAAAGAATAATAGTAGGAACCGAATTCTGCTTCCGGACTTACGTCAAAGATATTCTTGCTTATAGTCAATGATGTTCCTTTTTGATATCTGAAGAATATATTGCTACCTATCATGTTGACAAAAGTATTATTTATAATTTCGGCAGAAAGTACACCATCTGATAAAGGTATATTACCAGTAGCCCAGTTTAATATTTGCACGCCTTCTTGAGGTGTCTGGCTATACACTATATTGTTCTTGAAGTTGAAAGTTTTATAATCTCCTAAATTGAAGCCTTTATATATATTTATCAAGGCAATTTTGATAGCATTAACTTCAATACGAGTGTCTTGAACAGAGATGTTGTCTATACCAAAGTAAGTCTTTTGTGCTGCATCGTAATAAATTGGTTTCAAGACATTCGCAATCAGACAGTTGTCAATGCAGATGTCAGTAAAGTCTCCCTTGCTGATAACGCCTGCATTATTTATAAAATAACCAGCATTGCTACCTCCATTGAGATCACTTAAATCTATTTTTATATTCTTAAAAAGTAGCTTTCCTTTGCATGATTTCCAGCAATTAATAGGACGAAGTGTTACTTGCTCGTCATCATATCGACCGATGATAATAACATCATTGCTGATTGATTTTACTCCGGTTGTGGTAAAATTGTGTGCTGTACCTGTGAGGAACAGTATAACAGGTTTACTCATTGTAGCACTAAAGTAAGTGTCAAGTGCCACATCGGCATCTGTTGCATCCAATATTTGTATGTCAGCATCTGAATAAATTTGGTTGTTGATGGTGATGCCGCCGATAGTAATGTCTTTACCATGATCAAAATCGGCTTTATAATCCGTACGATTCTTAATACTAACCTGAATCTTTGCAATCATAGCATACTTTCCACTTGTTGCCAATATCGCAATATCAGTACTGTTATCAGCTGTTGCACGAGTCATCATCTTTGCGCTTGATGCAGGGGCAGTAACAATCAATACATTTTCTTTTCCAGCTTCCTTAGAGAATTTAGCACTCCATCCTTCTGGAGCAGTAATCATTGTATTTTTTACTCCTCTCATGGTCATGGTAAATTCTTTCGTTTCACCTGCAGAAAACTCTTGTATTTGTTCTAAATCTTCAGCCGCAAAACTACATTCAAAGTCGCTGATGATAGGGATACGTATGGTTGGAGCATCCTCACCCGCAAGTACTAAGACCAGTTCGTTGTTTTCTACTGTTACACTCTTGAAGTTTTTGTCTTCTGCCGGAGCGGAACCGTCACCAGTTGCGCTGACTTTGTCAGTAGTTCCTTCTTTGTATATATATTCATAGTTTTTTCCTTCATCATAGCTAACCTGCCAGTAGCCTTCACTATCTACATTAAATGTAGGAGTCTTGCCACTCTCTCCATTAGCTTTCACAGGTTGTCCGTTTACAGTCAGACGCTCCGGAGTTTCATTTTTGTTGTAAAGAACAGTCCAGTAGCCTTCTGAATCGATACCGATAATAGGGCATAACAGGTTATTATCGTTTTTCATATATAGATTTACTGTTTTTCCATTGCTCAAAGTGAGTGTGTAGGAATCAGACTTTTCCTCTATATTAGTAATAAATGTTCCTTCATTATAAAGTTCGCGAAGAGCTTCTGTGTTACTATTTATATCACGTACTTGTGTCTCGAGTGCGGTAACGCGCTTTTTCAGTGCGTCTACATCATCTTCCAAATCGTCAATGTTGGTACATGCTACCAGGCATACAGCCAATAACATGAACATACTCCATACTTTTTTCATGATTATATTGTTTTAAAGTTATTATTTTAAAGAGGATAGCCAGGAAGGAACATATCCCAAACGTTTACGTAATTGAGCCTCATAGAGTGAATATGGTTCCACAGCAGTTCCGTTACTTTCGAGTCGCTTCATTTGAGTAGCATCAAAATCTAAAGGACTTCCGTGGAAACCGACAATGATAGGAGGCATAAATTTCCACCAAAAGCCGTTACTATCCCACCAGTAAATTTACCTTCTGTATCGATGTCCTGATCTGTTTGTACATTTGTTGCATAGAAATTCCATATTGTCAGATTCTCCATGTGATTTGGCATTTGAGCAGAGTCTCCTCCTTGTCTCCAATGCATGAAACCGCCAGTACAGCAGTCAATTAATGTTGCACGTGGCTGTGTGGCATGTGATTCAAAGCAAGAATCATCTCCCCATTTCACATTCCATATTACAGCACCCATGCTTTGCTTTGAAACACCGCAAGCGTGATATTGACCAACGTTTGTTTTATATTCCATCAATGTGCTTTCACCTTCTCCTTTTCTAAGTGTGTAGCCATTGCTGCTTTCAGTTACTTTTCCAATAAAGATACGGGAAGAAGCTTGCGAGCGGATAGAAGCATGTCCACGATTACCACCAATAGTGATGTCATAAGCAGAACAATTGGCAGAACTTGTGATTGACATGGCTTCACTAACACTTTCAAAATTAACCCGGCGCATCCATGAATTGGTCAGACGTACAAAATCGATAAGCTTAAAACCACCGTCATCTATGTCAGAGCCGTGATGAATAAACTTCTCTTTGGCATGTCCTTTAAATGTAAGGTCTTCTACGCCAACATTGGCATAATTGGCGAATTTATGTACATTCCATCCCCAATCTTTATTAATAGCATGCATGATGGGTTCTTTAAAGGTAATACTGTTACCACTAATCTTTTCAATCTGATGGTATTCGAATATTTGAATACCATTTGTTTTGATATTGGGAGTAATGCCTTGTTGTACCTTAATATCTTGCCATTGATAAGGCGATAGTTCGGAATTAATAACATCATTATCCGTGTTTCCCAACTTGGGGGTTCCCAGTACGAGACATACCCAACTGCCCGCACTTACTCCTGTTAAACTGGCCGTTATGGTTTTGCTGCCTATGGGAGCGTCTTCAGTGATAGCACCAATTGATTCTCCTAATCCTGTATTATGTTTGAACTCCATCATAACAGGAGCATTCCACATTTCCTCAGTAGGTTTGGGAGAATTATTTGCAGCAGTCATTTCGAGTGTTGTTTTGTTTCTTCCGGCTCCTTTTAAAACAATATCACTCATCGATATACGAATCCTGCGATCCTTAGAATCCTCATCTTGTAGAATATAATTCCCTTCTGGGAAGTAGATAATAGCTTTAGCGTTTTCCTTAATATATCGATCTGTCATATTATTGAGATCTTCTTGCTTTGTTTCTCTTGCTATTTTTTCCAGTACCTTCATGAAAGCTGCTCTGTCAGATTTGCCGTCGTTGGGGATAGCCCCATATTGGGGATCTGTAACATCGTATACTTTATATCCTTGTGCTATTAATGTTTCTATTTCAGGAGGAGCTATTTCACCATGTTTATATCCGGCGTATGAAAAGTCCAATAATACATTTTGTTGATCTGCGTTTACAAATTGTTGCCAGGCTTTTGCTCCGGTTTCATTGGAAAGTTGTTTCACTTCAATAGAAACAATACGGATATAATTCTTTGATGAAGTAAGTACAATCTTAATTGTTTCTTCTACGTCTTTTACAACAGTTGCTTGTGGTGTGATAGTTAATAAGTTCTCGGATAAAAGAACATCCCATCCTTTAGGAGCTTGTATTGCAGCTTGTTGCACGTCATTCTGTTCTACTTTATACTCTTTATGGCTTTCATTGGGGGCAAAAACTTGCACAGCTTGTTCACTTTCAGCGTCATTGAGACCATAAATGATTAGTCCGAAGCTGTCGTCTACTGGGAAAGTATATGTTTTTTCACCATCAGCAGGGTGAATGAGAAAGTATGGTTTGCTTCATTATATTCTACCTTGCTGAATATGCTGGTTCCTCCCTGACTTCCACCTTCGGCCTTAGTTCCTAAGCTTGTATATGTTTGTCCATTATCGTAGCTCACTTGCCAATATCCACTGGAAGATACGCTGATTAATGGAGTTGCCACCACATTGCCTTCTCCATCACGGGGCCAGGCTGATATTTTCTCTCCATCGGCTCCTGGCAGATATTTGAAATCTGTATCATTACTTGTTTTATATATCCAGTAGCCTTCTTCGTCTACGGAAAATTCAGGGACAGACGCTTGTACTGCTTCACTCTCCATGACTTTAATGCTTGTTCCGTCACTAAGTTCCAGCAAATATCCTAAGCCATCTTTAGTCGGAGTAATTCCGATAATGATTTTGTTTTTTTGCATAAGGGCTTGCAGACTGGCAAATGAAGTATTCAGTCCTTCCGTTGCTTTTTCCAAAGCAGCGACACGGTCTTTCAGAGAATTGATGTCTGCTTCCAGGTCGTCTGTTTTTTGGCATGATTGCATGATTGCCAACATGCTGCAAATACCAAATAGTAATAGGTAGGTAATGCTCCTGTTTTTCATACATTTATTATTTCGGGTTATTTATAATTTTCACAGTGGCAAAGATAACCGGATAAAATAAGAGTATATGGATAAAAAAATTCAGGAATACGATGAAATAATACATTTTACACACCTCTGTGATAGATTGAGGCTTTATGTATTATTAGAGCAGGTCTACCCATTGCTCATTGCTTAATATAGGCAATGACTCACTGTCGGCAACAAATGTTTCCGCCAGTTTTCGTTTCTCATCTTGCAGATGCAGAATCTTTTCCTCAATGCTGTTTTGTGTAATGAAGCGATAGGCAATCACCTGCTTATCCTGACCGATACGATGGGCACGGGCGATGGCTTGCGATTCGGCGGCAGGATTCCACCAGGGATCTATGATAAATACATAGTCGGCTTGTGTAAGATTGAGTCCCACACCCCCTGCTTTTAGTGAAATAAGGAATGCCTGAACATCTTTTTGCTCGGTGAAATGGGCGATTTCGGAAGGCCGGTTGTTGGTTGCTCCTGTTAATAGGGCATATTTCCAGCCTCGTTCTCGGAAAGCTTCAGCCAAGACCTCCAGATGTTTGACGAATGAAGAGAAAATTAGGACTTTGTGTCCTTCGCTTTGTAATGTATCGAATGTTTCGATTATCTGTGCGGTTTTTCCGGATGTTCCGGTATAATCAGGAAGAATGAGTTGCGGATGACAAGAGAGTTGTCGTAAACGCAAAATGCCATTTAGTACACTAAATGAATGGAGCCTGTTCGTACTTTGAGGGTGCTGGAGAAGTATGTTTCGCAAGCTGTTTTTCTCCTGTTCGTAACACGTGTTCTGCTCTTCAGTCATGTCGCAGTAGATTGTTTCTTCCGTAAGTTCAGGAAGTTCCGGAGCTACCTCTTTCTTGCTTCTACGGAGGATGAATGGGGCAGTCAGTTGTTGCAACTGCACTCGTACGCGTTCGTTTCCCTGGCGAATCGGCATTATGAACTGCTTTTGGAAAGCACTTTCCGTGCCCAGTAAGTCCGGTTGTATAAAATGAAATTGAGCCCACAGGTCCTTTAATGAGTTTTCGATAGGAGTACCTGTTAGTGCGAGTCGGTGTTTGCTTTGCAGTTGAATTGCCGACCGGAAGGTGAGCGATTCGCTATTCTTGATATTCTGGCTTTCATCGAGCACGACATATTCGAAACGGTAGGAAGAGAGTATATCAATGTTATTTCTCATCATGCCATACGTAGTAAAGATCAAGTGAAAATGACCGAAGAATTTTTCCGGACGTTTCTTGTCTATAGCCACGGTGTTGTTGTATTCCATCATTGAGAGCCCTGTAAAGCGCTTGGCTTCCCGTCGCCAGTTGTGAAGTAGCGATGTGGGGACTACAATTAGGGTAGCGGGTTGTTTGGGAGCGGATGGCTTATATATGTACTGTAGCAGGGTAAGAGTCTGAAGAGTCTTCCCGAGTCCCATGTCATCTGCCAGGCATCCGCCAAATCCTTGTTTATGGAGGTGTACCATCCACGAGAATCCTTTCTGCTGATAGGGGCGTAACGTTGCTTTAAGCGTTCTTGGTACGGCAACGTTATGTATTTGCTGCTTCGCGGGGAATTTTTTCACTCCATCCTCACCCAAAGCTGTCTGTACGGCACCTATAAATGCATGTTTCAACCGAATTCCTTTTTCTGTTTGTACTCCCATCTCCAGTAAGTTCGCATATTTGCTGAACCACTCTTCAGGCAGGAGAATCATACGCCCGTCAGGTAGCAGATATTCCCGCTTTTCTTCGAGGATATGTTTGCGGAAACGTGAAAAAGGAATGCGCAGATTACCGATAACAACAGTGATGTGCAGTTCGAACCAGTCAACCTCATCGTCGCAGCTTTGCTCGATGCGTATCTCATCCAGACAATATAATGCATTCCCTACATTACTGGTAAGGTGAAAGGATTGCTGCAACATCTCCCGATGATTGTTGATCCATTCGACAATTGTCTTTTCCGGAGCTTTGGCGGATAGTTGGAAGTGTGTGGCATTGAGTTGTTGCAGACCGGCATTCGTTAAGAGTTGGACTGCTTGTTCTTCCACTGTAATATTACGCGGGAAAAAGCCGATTTCACCGGATGTTTTCCGATAAATGATTTTCTTCATTTCATTAGCACTATCTGGTGCAAATGTCTGGTCTCCATAGCGGAAGACAAGTTGCAATGCTTGTCCGTTGTATGTGGCATCTTCGAATGAGAGAACAGCTTCACAGGCACATTCTTCTTCAGTAATATTCAAACCGTGAGTCTCGATATCGTGATAACGTGCAATTGGAATAACGATGTTGTCTATGTATTTCTCAATCTGCAAAGCGTCTACGCTAATCGATCTTTTCTTTGTGAAAGGTAAGATACGTGCGCTTTCAATGTGCGGAAAGAAATATAACTCCATTCCCAATAATAGAGTGGCCGGCGAGGAGGTCAGTACAACTACCGGTTTTAACTCACTCAAAGAGAACGGTTGCCCTTCATAATAACACTGCAACTGATAACGGAACGTTTTACTGTCAACATGAAACGTTACGCGAATTTCTACGTCGTGAGGGTTGATATGATAAATATGATGGGCGTATAAGATTTTGCTACCGGCTTGTTTCTGATAAAAAGGCAGTCCATTTTCCCGTATCAACGCCAGCATCTCCAACAGCTTCTTTTCGATGAACGGGCGAATATTATTTTTAATTCGTTCCGGATCTTCGGATAGCTTATGTAGAAAGCGTGATACTGTTTTTTCACGGGAGTAGAGGCCCATCAGATACTTTTCTGTATAGTATGAAGCGATATCGATAGCTTGTCTTTCCGCTTCGCTCATTATGCTCATAGCTTCCGGAGAGGCGTGAAACGCTTGCTCCACTAATTGCAAGGTGCCATCGTTCAGCCTTTCCGCAATATACGGAATCAGTAATATGCCGAGTATCGGATGCTCTGTGAAAACGATTATAACTTGTCCGTTAGTTGGTCTCTCTTTCATTCTCTTTTAGGCTTTAACTGACAAAGATACGGGAAAATACTTAATTTTGCAGCATGATAGAGGAAAACAAACGCGTATTGCTTGGAATGAGTGGCGGTACAGATAGCTCTGTTGCTGCTATGCGATTGCTGGAAGCCGGTTATGAAGTAATCGGGGTAACCTTCCGTTTTTATGAATTGAATGGTTCGACAGAATACTTGGAAGATGCCCGTAATTTGGCAGAACGTTTAGGAATACGGCATATAACATACGATGCCCGTGAAATATTTGCCCGGCAGATTATTGAATATTTTGTGCAGGAATACCTGGCAGGACGTACTCCGGTCCCCTGTACCTTGTGCAATAATTATCTGAAATGGCCTTTGCTGCTAAGATTGCCGATGAAATGGGAATTTTTTATATTGCTACCGGACACTATGCGCAGAATATACAACTAAATGAAACTTTTTATATAACGTACGCCGCCGATTCGGATAAGGATCAAACCTTCTTCTTATGGGGATTGAAACAGGATATTCTTAATAGGATGCTGTTGCCGATGGGCGATATTACGAAAGCTGAAGCCCGTGCCTGGGCTGCTGAACATGGTTTTCGAAAGGTGGCAACCAAAAAGGATAGTATTGGTGTCTGTTTTTGCCCGATGGACTATCGGACCTTTTTAAAAGATTGGTTGGTCAGAAATGGTCAGATGTCGGTCAGTAATAGTGAGGCATCAATCAACAATAGTCAGACATCGGGCAGCGATAAACAGACCTGGTCTGACAGAATCAGAAGAGGAAGATTTGTCGATGAAAAGGGAAATTTTATTGCCTGGCATGAAGGCTATCCCTTTTATACTATTGGGCAGAGACGCGGTTTGGGCATTCATCTGAATCGTCCTGTATTTGTGAAAGAGATTGATCCTGAAAAGAATGAAGTGATGTTGGCTTCTCTTTCATCGTTGGAAAAAACAGAAATGTGGTTGAAAGATTGGAATCTTGTAAATCAGGAGCGTACTTTAGGACGCTCTGACATAATTGTGAAGATACGCTATCGCAAGCAGGAAAACTATGGCACGATTACCGTCACATCGGATCATTTACTGCACGTGCAGCTCCATGAACCATTAACAGCCATTGCTCCCGGGCAGGCTGCTGCATTCTATGGAGACGGATTGCTACTAGGAGGAGGAATCATAGTCAACGCCCGGTAATCTTATATATTGGGAAGATGAACGCTCTGACGCAAGTTTTTTAAAACAAAACTTAGCTTGCTAATCGACATAACTAAGGCACGGATTACACGAATAAACAAGGAAAGAGAATAAACTTATCCATGTAATTCGTGTAATCCGTGCCTGAAAGAAATCGGAGAGTTGTTTTGACGCTCTCTCCTTATACAAGTAACCTCTGTAATGGAAAAAAACTTGTAGTGGTTATGTTTTGGTTTTTGGTTATTCTTCCGGATGAGCGCTATTATTCAGCACCAGCATTGCTTCTATATATTCGCGTGTATTGCTTAATCTGGGTACTTTGTGTTGTCCTCCCAGTTTTCCTTTCTGTGCCAGCCAGTCATGGAACAATCCCTGACGGGCAACGATCACTTCCAATGGTTGCAAAGCAATATCTTTCCATCGTTTGGCCTCATAGTCAGAGTTAACCTCTTTCAGCGTAGCGTCAAGTATTGCGGCGAACTTTTCTACGGAATCCGGCATTTTGGCAAATTCTATCAGCCACTGGTGCCTGCATTTTGCGTTCTCATCCATAAACACCGGCGCCGCAGAGTATTCGCAAATTTGTGCTCCGGTTTCGGCGCAAGCCTTTGCCAATCCTTTTTCAGCATTATCGACAATCAGCTCTTCACCAAATGCATTGATGAAATGCTTCGTTCTTCCCGTGATGACAAACTTATAGGGATTCTTGCTGGTAAACTTCACAGTATCACCAATCATGTATCTCCACAAACCACAGGAAGTAGAAATAACCATTGCATAGTTCTTGTTAAGCTCGACTTCTTCAAGACAATAAGCCCGTGGATTTTCTTTTCCCACTTCCTCCAACGGAACAAATTCGTAGAAAATTCCATAGTCGATCATTAATAACATGGCAGGATCGGAAAGGTCGTTCTGGGTTCCGAAATATCCTTCCGAAGCATTGTAGGTCTCTACATAATGCATTTTAGGTGTTGTAATCACCTGTTTATATTGCTCACGATACGGTGTGAAAGCTACTCCACCATGAAGAAAACTTCCAGATTGGGCCATACTTCTTCCAGTGCCTGCTTTCCTGTCTTTTCAAGGATACGTTTGATAAGTACCAGCATCCACGACGGCACACCGGATAGGCTTGTCACATTTACCGGAATAGTGCTGTTGGCGATTGCTTCTATCTTGGTTTCCCATTCGCTCATCAATGCAATTTTCTTGCTTGGTACGCGAATGAAATTGATAAGCGGATTTACGTTTTGAATCAGAATAGCGGATAAATCTCCTACTAAACTATGATTGGAATTGAGGTTCGGGCTATGGCTCCCTCCTAGAATCAGTCCCTTGCCGGAGAAAAAATGGCTATCCGGATTGATGCGGAAATAAAGAGCTGCTGCGTCTTTTCCTCCTCTGTAATGAATATCTTCCAGCGCTTCCTTGCTGACAGGAAGGAATTTACTTTTATCATTAGTCGTTCCGGAAGATTTTGCAAACCAGCGTATCTCCGATGGCCAAAGCAGATTCTGTTCCCCAGCTCGCAAACGTTCTACATAAGGCTTAATTTCTTCGTATGTCTGGATAGGAACACGTTTACGGAAATCTTCATAGTTACGGATAGAGGAATAATCGTACTTTCTTCCCCATTCAGTTTGAGCGGCCTGGCGTGTTAAGCGGCTTAACACACGATGCTGTATCTCACTAGCCTGACTAGCATATAGGTCTATCTGTTTTAAACGGGAATCGAAAGTCTTACTAATAATTTTTGTAATATTCATTTCTGCTTTAACATAATAATGTTTAGTCGTGCAAAAGTAACTTATTTATCTTTTTTTTCTATCTTTACGACGGAAATAATCGTTAAAAATAGACGACTTTCATATAAATCCCGAGTTTTAGACTAAAAAATGCGACAATGAGAATTGGAATCTTAACATCCGGCGGGGACTGTCCCGGTATTAATGCCACGATTCGTGGCGTGTGCAAAACTGCCATCAATTATTACGGGATGGAAGTAGTAGGTATTCACAGCGGTTTTCAGGGCTTGCTGACTAAAGATGTCGAATCTATTACAGACAAGTCGCTCTCCGGTTTGCTCAATCTGGGTGGAACGATGTTAGGAACATCTCGTGAGAAGCCTTTCAAAAAAGGAGGCGTTGTCTCTGATGTTGACAAACCGTCTTTAATCCTTCAGAATATCCGGGAAATGGAACTCGACTGTGTCGTTTGTATCGGCGGAAATGGAACACAGAAGACTGCGGCGAAGTTTGCTGCGATGGGAGTGAATATCGTATCTGTTCCTAAAACCATTGATAATGATATTTGGGGTACAGATATTTCTTTCGGTTTCGACTCGGCAGTAAGTATTGCTACCGATGCCATCGACCGTTTACATTCCACCGCAAGTTCTCACAAAAGGGTGATGGTGATTGAAGTGATGGGGCACAAGGCGGGTTGGATTGCCTTGTATTCCGGTATGGCAGGAGGAGGGGATGTGATTCTTCTCCCTGAAATTGCTTATGACATTAAAAATATTGGTAATACGATTCTGGAAAGACTGAAAAAGGGCAAGCCTTATTCTATTGTAGTGGTAGCAGAAGGTATTAGGACAGACGGACGCAAACGGGCTGCTGAATATATTGCGCAGGAGATTGAATATGAAACTGGTATAGAAACTCGCGAAACAGTTCTGGGCTATATTCAGCGTGGTGGTTCGCCTACTCCTTTCGACCGCAATCTTTCTACCCGTATGGGCGGCCACGCGACAGAATTGATCGCCAAGGGTGAATTCGGGCGTATGGTAGCTTTAAAAGGGGACGATATTGCATCTATCCCTCTTGAAGAAGTTGCAGGAAAACTGAAATTAGTTACTGAAGATCACGATTTGGTGATTCAGGGGCGTCGCATGGGGATTTGCTTTGGCTAGTCTTCTCGGCTTCCATAGTAGGTTGTGCCGTAGAAATTTCATTATCGGAGGTGTTTTCTTCTAAAACATTCTCCGGTTTTGTCTCGGGAATTACATTCAGTTCGGCTTCAAGTTCATTCTCAAATTCATTCTCAAGTTCAGTTGCCAATTCAGTTTCAGAGTTAGTTGCAAGTTCAACCTCCGGTTCTGTTGTAGTTGTTGAATGTTGTGCTTTGATCTCTTCGACAGTTGACATAAATACGGGTTCCTTTACTTTCTTTATAGCCATTTGGGCAGCATTCTGTTGAGACTCTTTCTTGGAATATCCCGTACCTGTTCCTGCCGGAAGTCCTTCAATGCGTACTTCGGTTTGGAAGACAGGGTTGCTGTCGTGATCGAGAAATTGCTCGATTAACTCAAAGGAAACCTCCATCTTATTTTTTTGGCTCCACTCAATAAGTTTGGATTTGAAGTTAACCTCTTTTCGGGATATTTTATCCAGGTCGATATAACGGTTGATGATCCGTTGCTCCATAAACTGTTTGCAGCGTTCATACCCCTGATCCAGATAAATAGCTCCGATAAATGCCTCAAAAGCATTTCCGTACATATAACTGTTGTGAGAAGAAGAGCGGGTGGAATACTTTATGAGTTTATCCAAGCCGATTTCAACGGCCAACTTATTCAAAGTCTCCCGTTGTACGATTTTAGAACGTGTGTTGGTCAGGAAACCTTCTCGTTTCCCTTCAAAACGTTTATAGACAATATCTCCTACGATGCGTCGAGGATGGCGTCACCTAAAAACTCCAGCCGTTCATTGTTGAGGGGACGTCCCTTGTCGGAGCGGACAGAAGTTGATTTGTGCAGGAGAGCCTGCTCATAAAGTTGGATATTGTGCGGGTAGAACCCGAGTATCCGGTAAAAACAAAGATAAGACTCTCTATCCTTGCGGAACAAGAGCCTTATCTTATCTATTTCGTTACGTAACACGATATTACTCTGCGTATTTCTTGAAGATAACGCACGCATTGTGACCACCAAATCCAAATGTATTGGACAAGGCAACATTAACTTCGCGTTTCTGTGCTTTATTGAACGTGAAATTAAGGTTATAGTCGATATTCTCGTCGTTGTCACCTTCTTCGTGGTTGATAGTCGGAGGAACAATGCCGTTCTTGATAGCAAGGATACTTGCAATAGATTCTACCGCACCGGCAGCTCCCAGCAAGTGACCTGTCATTGATTTTGTTGAACTGATGTTCAACTCGAACGCATGATCACCGAATACTTCCTTGATTGCTTTTGCTTCTGAAATATCACCAACCGGAGTAGATGTACCGTGTACATTGATATAATCTACTTCTTTCGGATCCATTTCCGCATCTTCCAGTGCATTTTTCATCACCAATTTCGCTCCCAGACCTTCTGGATGAGAAGCTGTCAGGTGATGTGCATCTGCAGACATACCTACACCGGCAACTTCTGCATAGATTTTTGCACCGCGAGCTTTAGCGTGTTCCAGTTCTTCCAGGATCAGGCAACCGCCACCTTCGCCCATAACGAAACCATCACGGCTTGCGCTAAACGGACGTGAAGCTTTAGAAGCTTCGTCGTTGCGTGTTGACAGTGCGTGCATAGCGTTGAAACCGCCCACACCTGCCGGGAAGATAGCTGCTTCCGAACCACCGGATACAATTACGTTTGCTTTACCCAGACGAATCAGGTTGAAGGCATCTGCAATAGCGTTGGTTGAAGTAGCACATGCTGAACAAGTCGCGTAGTTAGGACCATGGAAACCATACATGATAGAAATCTGTCCGGCTGCAATATCCGAAATCATCTTTGGAATGAAGAACGGATTAAACTTCGGACCCATTTCCTGACGAGTGTAGTAGTTGCCTACCTCTTCTTCAAATGTATGTATACCACCAATACCGGCGCCGAAAATAACACCGATTTTGTTCAAGTCTTCTTTCTCGACATCAAGACCGGAATCACTCACCGCTTCTTTGGCAACAGCGATGGCATATTGAGTATACAGGTCCATCTTTCTTGCTTCTTTGCGGTCTATGTATTTCGTTGCATCGAAGTCTTTCACTTCGCATGCGAATTGGGTCTTGAATAACGACGCATCAAAATGAGTAATAGGCCCTGCTCCACTAACCCCGTTCACAAGGTTTTCCCAAAATTCGGGAACGCTATTGCCAACGGGAGTAATGGCGCCAAGGCCTGTTACTACCACTCTTTTTAATTCCATATTGATGAAATCGAATTACTTAGCGTGTTCTTCGATATAAGATACAGCATCACCTACAGTACCAATCTTTTCTGCTTGGTCATCAGGAATAGAGATACCGAATTCTTTTTCGAATTCCATGATAAGTTCTACAGTGTCAAGAGAATCTGCTCCCAGGTCGTTAGTGAAGCTTGCTTCGGTTGTAACTTCTGATTCTTCTACGCCTAATTTATCAACGATAATCGCTTTTACTCTTGATGCAATTTCAGACATAACTTTAAGTTTTTAATTAATAATTAGTTTTATTTCTTTAAATTTGCGGTGCAAAGGAATGAATATTTATCGTTTTGCGCAAATATTTGACTAAATAAATGCAAAGTTTTGCACATTTTTCACTGTTTTGTGCATCGAAATTGAGGGTTATGAAGAAAAACATCGCAATTTTTGCTTCCGGTTCTGGTTCAAATGCCGAGAATATTATCCGGTATTTCCAAAAAAACGATTCCGTTCAGGTTTCGTTGGTACTTTCTAATAAAAGTGATGCATACGTTTTGGAACGTGCGCATCGTTTGGGAGTGGCCTGTAACGTGTTTCCAAAGGAGGACTGGATAGCCGGAGATGAAATTTTGGCTATTTTGCAGGAGTACCGCATCGACTTTGTCGTACTGGCTGGCTTTCTGGTTCGTGTGCCTGACTTGCTTTTGCATGCTTATCCCGATAAAATTATAAATATACATCCTGCCCTTCTGCCGAAGTTCGGAGGCAAAGGAATGTATGGTGACCGGGTTCATGAAGCGGTAGTGGCTGCCGGTGAAAAGGAAAGCGGTATCACTATACATTATATAAATGAGCATTATGACGAAGGAAATGCAATCTTCCAGGCTACTTGTCCTGTTTTTCCGACAGATTCTCCGGATGATGTAGCCAAGAAAGTGCATGCCTTGGAATATGAACACTTCCCGCAAGTCATAGAACAAGTATTAAGAAATAAGTATTAATTAAGTATTACTCCATGCAGATAATCGTTTGACGGAATTTCATGAAGTTCTCGGTCGCTACGGTTAATACTTAATACCTAATACTTGATTAAATAAGCTGTTTCTTCTCGCCGCAAAGGATAATCCCCGCGTAAGGTTTCGAATTGTTCCGGTTGATTTTTCAATCGGGTGCTATCTTCGACTGGATTATATATTTGGAGGATTGCTTCTTCATGGTTTTTGGCATGTATAATAGGAGAGGCGGGTGCCGGTGCGTTTATTTTATAATCAGCTTCTATTTGGAAGAATTTGCAAATGGCATCCAGTGACATGCGTGTGGCGTTTGCTTTTCCATCGGCAGAGTAACCCGCAATGTGGGGGGTACCGATGAATGCTTTTTCCAGTAGTTCACGGTTAATTTCTGGCTCATGCTCCCACACATCAATGATAGCATCCGAAATGATCCGGCTGTCCAAGGCTTTTAAAAGAGCATCAGTGTCAATAACCTCTCCTCGGGAGGTATTAATGATAACCGGTTTTCGTTTGAGTGACTGGAAGAAGTTCTCATCTGCCAGGTGGAAGGTTTTATATTTCCCTTCCTTATATAAAGGTACGTGAAAGGTTATGATATCACATTCTTCTGCAATTTTATTTAGTGAGGCAAATAGCTCTGTTCCTTCTTTTTCCTCCCGTGGCAAATCATTCAGTAAAACGCACATGCCAAAATCCCGGGCAACTTTAGCTACCTTACTCCCTACGTTTCCCACTCCTATGATTCCAATCGTCAGTTCGTTTAACTTTTTGTTTCTGCAAGATTTCCACACCAGAAGCGATGACTGTATATATTGGGCGACAGAAGCAGAATTGCATCCCGGAGCATTTGTCCATTCTATGCCTGCCTGTTTGCAATACTCTGTATCAATGTGATCGAAACCAATAGTTGCCGTCGCTATGAATTTCACCCGACTACCTTCCAATAAATCCCGGTTGCAATGTGTGCGGGTACGGACAATAAGTGCGTCTGCCTCCCGTACGAGCTCCGGAGTGAAATCTTTCCCCGGTACATAAGCCACCTCATCGGCTATTCTCTGAACCGCTTCTTTTATAAATGGTATTTTATTGTCGATAATAATTTTCATATACAATTCATCTTTTATACCCACAAAGGTAACAAATAAAAAAGTAAGAAACGGTTGCTTGTCTGAAAAATATTACATAGATTTGCCCTATTATATATCTATTAGCTAGTTAAGATTATGACATTTAGTAACCTTTGCAACGAGATTTTTTGGAAATCGACAACAGATTACCATGTAACGGATAGTGTGGATGCTCCGATGAACAATCCTTACGAGTTGAAAACTATTGAGTATTATTTATATCTAAAGAACTGGATTGATGCTGTGCAATGGCATTTTGAGGATATTATCCGTGACCCGCAGATTGATCCGGTAGAAGCATTGGCTTTGAAAAGAAGAATTGATAAATCAAATCAGGATCGTACAGACTTGGTGGAATTAATCGATAGTTACTTCTTAGACAAATACAAAGAAGTAAAACCTCTCTCTGACGCAACGATCAATACAGAAAGTCCTGCATGGGCTATTGACCGCTTGTCAATTCTTGCATTGAAAATTTACCACATGCAGCAGGAAGTGGAACGTACGGATACTACAGAGGAACACCGTCTTCAATGTCAGACTAAGCTGAATATCCTGCTGGAACAACGTAAAGACCTCTCTACGGCTATTGAGCAGTTATTAGCTGATATCGAAGCCGGGAGAAAATATATGAAGGTATATAAACAGATGAAGATGTATAATGACCCGGCATTGAATCCGGTGCTTTATGCAAAAAAATAACGAATGGCGCGTATTCTCATTATTCGTTTTTCAGCTCTTGGCGATGTAGCCATGACAATACCGGTAATACATTCGCTGGCTGTGCAATACCCGCAGCACGAAATAACAGTGTTAAGTCGTGCTGTATGGCAGCCGCTCTTTCAGGGGCTGCCTACGAATGTAGGTTTTGTCGGAGCTGACTTAACAGGTAAACACAAGGGGCTTTGGGGCTTGAATAGCCTCTATTCGGAGTTGAAGGCGATGCATTTTGATTACATTGCAGATTTTCATCATGTGCTTCGTTCCAAATATTTATGTCTGCGATTCCGTCTTGCCAATAAACCGGTAGCTTCCATATGTAAAGGAAGGGCCGGTAAAAAGAAACTGGTTCGTCGTCATGATAAGGTGATGGAGAATCAGAAGAGTTCTTTTCGCCGTTATGCCGATGTGCTTGAGAAGCTAGGTTTACCGGTTTTATTAAATTTCTCTTCTATTTATGGCGAAGGAAAAGGTAATTTTGCAGAGATAGAGCCAGTCACAGGACCTAAAGAAAATCAAAAATGGATTGGTATAGCTCCTTTTGCCAAACACAGAGGTAAGATTTATCCGTTAGAGTTGCAAGAGCAGGTTATAGCACATTTTGCGGCTAACCCACAAGTGAAAGTGTTTCTTTTTGGAGGCGGCAAAAATGAGCAGGAAGTGTTTGACGCATGGATTGCTAAATATCCTTCTGTTGTTTCAATGATCGGTAAACTGAATATGCGTACCGAGCTGAACCTGATGAGCCATTTGGATGTGATGCTTTCAATGGATTCTGCCAATATGCATTTGGCGTCCTTGGTCAATATTCCGGTTGTTTCTATTTGGGGGGCCACTCATCCTTATGCCGGTTTTATGGGCTGGAAGCAATTGCCGGTTAATACCGTGCAACTTGATTTGTCATGCCGTCCCTGCTCTGTATATGGACAGAAGCCTTGTTGGCGTGGTGATTATGCCTGTTTAAGAGATATAAAGCCGGAACAGGTTATTGCAAAAATAGAAGGGATTGTAGGTTGATATTTGCAGGAATTCAATTTAGTTGTTTTTGAGCCGAAAGAGCGTAGAATCAAATAATGATGGAAAAAGAGATACAACGAAAGAAAAAGGTACTGATAGATCTTACGAATTATGGTAGTCTAACAGCTGGTTTCGGACAGATTGCGGCCAACTATGCGGCCGCTTTTTCGTCTATGCCGGTAGAGGATCTTCATTTTGTATATTTGTTGAGACAGAAATATATGCAGGAATTTGGCCCGAATGTGACCTCTGTTCCGGTACGTCGTATCAATAAGTTTTTCCCTTTTACTCTTCCTAAAGTAGATGTATGGCATGCGGTGAATCAGCAGCGGAAGTTGTTACGTATTGCCGGTGGTACAAAGTTTATCTTTACTATACATGACTTTAATTTCTTAACGGAGAAAAAGCCTTGGAAGGCTAAAATGTATCTTCGTCGGATGCAGAATAAGGTCAATAAGGCATCAGTAGTCACAACGATTTCTCATTATGTAGCAGATGTCATTCGCCAACATATAGATTTGAAGGGGAAAGAGATCCGGGTCATCTATAATGGGGTGGAGAGGATCGATATGTTGGAAGGAACCCAGCCGTCTTTTGCGACGGGACGTCCTTTCTTTTTTACGATTGGACAGATCCGTAGGAAAAAGAATTTCCATCTCCTGGTTGACGTAATGCGCCATTTCCCGGAATATGATTTGTATATTTGTGGAGATGCCCATTTCGCTTATGCTGAAGAAGTGCGTAATCTGATTCGTGAGAAGCAAGTCACTAATGTGTTTTTGACAGATGTAATCACTCAAAGTGAAAAGATTTGGTTGTATCGGAACTGTGAAGCGTTCCTGTTTCCTAGTGAAGGAGAAGGTTTTGGGCTGCCTGTGGTAGAAGCTATGCAGTTTGGAAAAGCTGTATTTGCTGCTAATCGCACTAGTTTGCCGGAAGTTTGTAATGGACATGCCATCATGTGGGAACATTTGGATACAGAATCTATGGTGCAAAGTATCCGGGAACATTTGCCTGATTTCTATAAAGATGAGGAACGCTTGACCAGAATGAAAGAACATGCAGCTTCATTCAGTTACGAGAAGCATATACAAGCTTATCTTGATTTATATCGCGAGTTAGCTCAATTGTCTTAATGTCGAAGTTAATTGATCGTATACCTTTTCCGGGGTAATTGATGCGAAACGTTCTTCATAAGTTAATGTTGCTTGTTGTTCCGGCGGAAGAATATCGTCGGGACTAATACCTCGGGCAAGTACGGAATTTGCAGGTAACCACATTGATTTAGAGGCGCTTGGCGAATAAATAGCGAATGAAGGAATTTCGAGGGCTTGCGCAATGTGTCGGGCTCCTCCTTCGTTTCCGAAATAAAACGAGCAGTTGGCGCAAAGTGCTGCCAGTTGTCGTAATGAAGAGGCTTGTATATCAATCTTGATGCGTTCCGGACATCCCAATTCCTTGTAGATATTTCTTGCATCTTCTTCTTCATACCCCGGTGCATAGTTGAAGATCATTTGTATGTCCTTGTATTCTTCCAATATTCTTTTAAGTGTGGTTATCATAAACTCCGTATTCCATTTTTTATGGAGGAGCTTGGTGGTGACTCCTATTAGGAATACAGGGCGCGCGAAATCTATCCCCTCCTTTTCCATATAATATCGAAAGTCTTTTTTCTCCTGGTCAGTGAGGTATAACCTGAATTCTTTTGTATATTGAATAGGCTTGATTTTCTCTAATGGCGCTGCAAGCAATAGGTTGCGTTCTACCATATCAGTTGTTAGACTATTGCTGTAAGTGTCTGTCCGATAATTTAATAGAAAACGTGTGTATCCCTTGATACGCCCTATCCGGAAAGGGGTTTTTAATGAAAAAAGAGAGAAAAAAAGAGTCCGGATCGTAGAACGCATATCGATGATGACATCGTATTTGTTTTGATGCGTCACTTGCCATACTTTTTTTATATAAGCAGTGAATGGTTTATTCTCATTCTTGTCAAATGTAATAACCTTATCTATGTCCGGGTGACCCTCATAGAGCGATGCTATATTTTTATTCAGCACAAAGTGTATTTCTGCATCGGGAAAACTTTTTTTCAGCGTACTGCACAATGCAACAGCCAGAATAGAGTCCCCTATTTGTCTAAATCGAATAATCAGAATTTTTTTGATTGGTTTCATGCTTGACTTCTTTATGCTTTTTATCGTGCAAACATAGCTAAAAAAAAGCATTTATGTCTAAATATAAATGAAAAGAAAAAAGAAAAAACGACTAAAGTTGTTCGCAACAGTACTTATATGTATAGAGAGTTAGCCAATCTTTGTGAGAAAAGAAAAAAATATAGTCGGAATATGCCTTAATTTCTTTATCTTTGCTCCATCTTTGTAATTAGTATTATATAGGAGAGTGTAATGAGAGTGATTGTAAATCCCAAGTACGCGCATCTGCAGAAGGAGATAGAAGAAATTCCAAGGTCCTTCCAGGAAAAAGGAGATGTGGTGTACGATGGGCGTAATGTTTTAAAACGAATTGGCTTAGGCAGCATTGATGTTGTGGTGAAGAGCTTTAAGAAGCCTCACATCATCAATCGTGTTGTATATTCGTTTTTCCGGCAATCAAAAGCAGAGCGTTCCTATATTTACTCTATGGAAATTCAACAACATGGCTTTGACACTCCGGAGCCAGTTGCTATGATCGAACAATTCCAGAGTGGCCTTCTTTCACATAGCTATTACATTTGTTGTTATGATGGTGGCGAAACAGTCCGTTCCCTGATGGATGGGAAAGTGGAAGGAAATGAAGATAAACTTTCTGCTTTTGCGCGCTACACGGCTGCTTTGCATCAGGCAGGTATCCTGCATTTGGACTATTCGCCCGGCAATATATTGATCCATCAGAATGATGCGAATGAATATAGTTTTTCCCTGGTCGACGTGAATCGCATGCAGTTACTATCGGATATTGATTGTGATACTGTGTGCCGTAATATGTGTCGTTTATGCATCTCTCGTGAAGTGCTGACTTATATAATGACAGAATACGCTTCTTTGAGGGGATGGGATGTAGAATCTACTGTCAGTCTGGCTCTTCGTTATAGCGATCAGTTCTTTACTCATTATATTTATCGTCGTGCGGCGCGAAAAGAACAAGAAAGGCATATCGTATCCCTGATTTTATTCTTCCGTTTGTACCGTTCCGTACGTAAGTTCTTTTCCTGGGAACCGCATATCTCACGTTTCTTATTGAAAAAAGAAAAGCGCATTTATGATACATACTTGTGTAAGTATGACTATTGCGAATTGCTTTCTGCTGATTATCAATGATTAACTCTTACTTCCGCGCATGACTACACTGCGGATTTTATGCCTGAAAAAACCTTTCTGATTGGTATATGTGCAGTTATGCTTATCCAAAAATGCAGAAATGACTGCTTCGTCATCATGTAGATGGTATGTGCAAATTGCAAAATCCAACTTCTGGCAATTCTGAAATAAGTTCTTGCATCCGGCCAATGCATGCCGTTCAGCTCCTTCGATATCCATTTTTAGAAATAGATGCTCATCCGTTTGATTGTTGAAGAAGTCATCCAGGGTTTGTTCTCTTGAAGAGTTATGGTCGCTTACATACTTTTGGACAATCGTAACTTTATCTTGCCATGGCTCAAAGGTCGCTCTGATGGCCTCCAACCATTGTTCGTCCTGTTCAAACAGGTAAACATGTTTAGCTTCTTCGATGATTTCCAATGAAGAATATCCTTCGGCGCAACCAACATCCACAAATACCTTTCCTGTCACTTCTTTAACGCTGTTGAAGTAATGGTGCGGTGAACGCCTGTCTTGTTCCATGCTCAAAGCCCTGTAATATTTTTGAATTTTCCTGGCCGGAGTGCTCTTTCTGAAATAGAGCCGTTTCTCTTCTTTTTGAACATAGTATAAACCTTTCTCCTCGTCTTTCTGTACGTCAACGGGCATATTTGCATATTCATCTTTGAATTCATACAGGTGTCTTGAATATCCATGTTCTTTAATATATTCATAGTATTTCAGATAAGGAGAGCCGGGCTTATATCCTTTCATGAAATAATATGGGAGAGTGCCATATATAAATTTCTTTATTGTGTGTTTAAGTATGTTCATCTCATTAATTTCTTGTAGATGTTTAAGATCTCTTCCGCTTGCTTTTCTTCAGAGAATCTTTTGGCAAATATTTGCCTTTTTCAATCATTACTTTCTTTCTTTCAGGGTCAGAGTATATCTGTTTGAAAGCATTGGCCATTCCTTTGATATCGTCGGGATGTATATAGATTGAGTCGGGACCTCCGGCTTCTTCCAGGCAAGAACCTGTTGCGGCTACTACCGGAATTCCGGAGTATAAAGCTTCTATAATGGGGATGCCAAAGCCTTCAAAGCGTGAAGGATATACAAAAATTTCAGCTAGCTGATAAAAAGTCGGCAGATCATCAAAAGGAACATTGCTGATGATGTGCACTCTTTCTTCCAGCTTATTCTCCTTAATAAAACGTTCAATCTTATCAGTGTATTCTGTATGGCGTCCTACAATGACAAGATGAATTTGTTCAGGAAGCATCGTCAGTGCTTGTACCGCCGAAAGGGCATTCTTTCGTTCTTCAATACTTCCTACGTTGAGGATATAGTGTTCCGGTAGCTGATATTTAGCTCGGACTTCTCTTTTTTTCTCTTCTGTTACAGGGTGCGTGAATGAAGTATCACATCCCTGATAAACAACTTCTATCTTATCGGCAGGAATCCCGAAATACTCAATAATATCACGTTTGGTACATTCGCTGATAGCAATGATTCTATCCGCATTTTCGCAGGCTTTGCGGAATTTGTATGTATATATATTCCTGTCGATCGAATGATAGTATTGTGGGTATCGCAGAAATATCAAATCGTGGATTGTTACGATACTTTTTACCTTACTTTTATGGATATTCAGGGGTAATTCATTGCTAAGTCCGTGAAAAATATCAATTCTTTCTTTTTCCAATTGGCGGGTGACTCCCAACACTCGCCATAACGAACTTAACTTTTTCCAGAAAGAAGTAGTGGGGTAAGAAAGCTGTAGTTGCCGATATTGCTTCGTTAATTTGTTCAGCCTTTTATTTTCCCGTTTCTTAGGGGCATACAATACATATTCATTCTCCGGATAGAATTGGCATAGAATATCCACTATATAGCGGCTATAATTACCCAAACCGGTGAAATTCTGTACTGCACGTTTTCCGTCAAAACCTATTCTCATTTCTACTTCTTACCTTTATGTGATTATAGTTAGACTTCAAACTCCCGATAAGGTTTATTCAGGTCTAAATAATGGAAATTGTGTTGTCTTTGCCCACTTTGTTTAGGTATGGTCATGTAATCTCCGTATTTCTGTGACAGATAGACATCGTATTTCTGTACTCCCCATACTTCTTCATTTTCAAATAAGATTGGAGTAGGGGTACCCAGAATATCTTTAGACATGATTCCTTTCATTCCGTCATCATAATCACAGACCAATGTGGATTGGTCGAAATCATACTTTTTCATTACTTTCCTGATACTTTCCTGTGCTCCGGTAAGGGTAAAAAGCTTTCTGCATAATAGCGGTATCCATGAACTGGGGCCTTTTCCATGCTTGTATGGATCGCGATGAATCAGATAAAGTACACGTTTGTAGAATTCGTACTTTGCAAAATGCATTCTTTGCGCCATGCGGCTCTCCGGAACTCCGTCCAGTGGGAATATATCAATATATACGCCTCCCAAATATTTGAGATGCATACGTTCAATTAGAGTGGTATCGGCATCCTGTACTTTTGCGAATGGAAGAGGATATTCCTTGTCGTTTTCAGCACATACAGCTTCGTATGGTTTCGGTAACCATTCTTTGGCATTAGCCATTAATAAATCATAATCGGCTCTTGGCATGCCGATATCCAGATCATCATCCCAAGGGATAAATCCTTTGTGGCGGACGGCTCCCAGCATGGTGCCTGCATGATGTAATATCGCAGATATGTTCTTTGCAAACTTTGTCAACAGCTAATAAATTCTTTAATATGCGAAGCTGTAGAGGGCGGATATCGTAATTTGCCATTTCTATATGAATTTGATTAATAAAGACTGGCTGGAATCAGCTTCTGTGCCTGTTGAAAGTCCTCTACGGTGTCCAGTTCGGCCGAGAAGAACTCGGTGGTATCCATGACGTAAAAGCTATATCCTTGCGGAATCAGTCGCTCAAAAGCCCGTTCGTAGATATATTGTCCAGTCCTTCAGTGGTAATCATAATGTCCAGTTCCCGGAATAGAGCTTTGGTGTATTCAGCTGACATCTTTTCGATACCGATAGACTCTCCGATAGCATCGGATATAGAACAGACTTTGCTGATTTCAACAACCTTTTGTGCATCGTCTACGATAACTTTTATTTCTTCCGCTCCAAGCTCATGGCGATTCAGTGCCAATATGTCGTCCTTATCCGAGTGAAGCAGTTTTTCTACAATTTGAGGATCAAAAACAATGTCGCTGTCTAATAACAATATTTCTTCCCCGTCTGTATACGGTCGGGTAAGCCATAATGAATAGATATTGTTGGTTGATTCATATCTGTCATTATAGATGAAAGTAATATTTTGGACTGGATAACGTGCCTGCAGAAAATCAACGATTTGTTGCTGGCGATACCCCGTGACGATAATGAATTCGTTGAATCCATTTTGTATCAGAGCATCAAAAGCCCTTTCCAGTAGGCATCGTTCTCCTATCTTGAGGAGGCATTTGGGCGTTGTATCGGTCAGCGGGCGTAAGCGTGACGCTATTCCTGCGGCTAATATTACTGCTTTCATTTGGAGGCGATTTCTTTAATTGTATCTATAACGATCCGGTTTTGCTCTGGACGTCCCAATGTGATACGCAAATGAGTGTTGATATCCGGTTCATTCATAAACTTCACTTTATAACTCTGTTCGGCAAAAGCCTTTTGTAAAGCCTCTTTTAGCTCTATCGGGTATTTGATTAAAATGAAATTGGCAACCGATTCATATACTTTGAATCCGGGTAACACGCCGATTTCCTTTTCGTAGCGCTCACGGTCTTCGTTCATCAGTTTGGCGATATTGCGGTAGTGTGCGTCCGATTTAAGAGCTGCAATGGCGATATCTTCGGATATTCGGTTGTATCCCAGATATTTATTGCTATATCTGCTGAATTTTTCCAGTTCCTTACTCATAAATCCGAATCCCATACGTAAACCGGGCAATCCATAAAATTTAGATAAGGTACGGGAAATAATCAAATCGGATATTTATTAACCAGTTTTTTGATATAACTGGTATCAGTTGAAACAAAAGAAGCGTATGCCTCGTCTATCAGTACCACTGTTTGGCTGGGTACTTCTGCAAGCAGTTCATCCAGTTCTTTCGGAGTTAAACCGTTGCCGGTAGGGTTATTGGGAGAAGCCAGTAAAAGAATCTTCGGATTCTCTTTCTGAATCATATCTTTCAGCGTCTCAAAGTCATATTTAAAAGTGTTTCCGTCTTCGTAAAGAGGATATTGCAAAGTATGGCCATTCACCTCATCTGCAATTGATTTATAATACCACCATGAGAACTTGGGAATCAACATCGTTTTGTTTCCATCTTCTTGAGTCAGGAAGTAATGAACGGCTTGCTTCAGGATATCTTCTCCGCCGTAGCCTAGCAGGACTTGTGTTTCATCTATATCATATAATTCGGATAAGAAAACAGATAATATACTTTTCTTTCCTTCATCATAAATGCGGGTATAAAAACAAAGTTTATTTATATCGAAGTTTTTTAAAGCTTCTACTACTTCTTTTGATGGACTGTAGTTAAATTCGTTTCGATCTAAAAAGTTCAAATTCTTTTCCATATTAGTTTTGTATGATTCCTTTATCGCACCAGGTTAGTTTCCTGACTTTTGTTTCGTTCAAAATACTGCGGTTGTTGTTTAGATTATCTGTTCCGTGTAGTTCATGATGAAGATGGAACACGATTCCCGCAAATTTGATGGTACGCTTGCGTACACCGCTGTTGATAAGACGGCATACTAATTCATGATCTTCACTTCCCCATCCGGTTATAGCTTCATTGTACCCATTGACTTTTAACAAATCCTCTTTCCAAAAAGCCATATTGCATCCTCTCGAGTAAGAAACATCCCATTGACGATAATGTTGAAGTAGTGGACTCAACCAAGGTAAATGTACTCCGTTGATTGTATTTTTAGTACCTTTGTCGTGAATGGAAATGATGCAGTTTTTTTCTGCTAACATTTTTCTCGTTAAGCCTTCCCGGATTAATACACGGCTACCAGTTACGAAACTACCTCTTTTGGCAAAACGTACATGATCTTTGACGAAATCTTTGTGTAAGACGATATCTCCGTCAATTTGTATTATATATTCTTTAGATGCTTTCGCAATAGCTTTGTTGCGGATGGAGGCCAGTCTGAAGCCTAAATCCTCATGCCAAACATGAATAATGGGAACTTCAGAGGAAGTTGCCAATTGATGAATTAGTTCTCCTGTGTCTTCTTTAGAACCATCATCGGCAATGATAATTTCATCAGGAAGGAGAGATTGACGTAGCACGCTTTTAACGCATAATTCTAATGCGTCGCTTCTATTATAGGTGGATATAATTAGCGATGTACTTATGTTGCTCGCCATTGGTTTATTCATATAATTATTACTATGTTAGTTAAATAGTTAAGGGGGCTTGCACTAAAATTCTACAAATGTATACATTTTATTTGGTTGTGACAAGTGTTAAAGGCTTTTTTGCTAAACATTAGAGGGTTAGCGTCTTTTTTAAGAATAATATCTGTATCTTTGCTATCAGTTTGTTATTATAACTAAGATTAATAGTGTATTTGTAATGGAAAATCATTCGGTGGAAGTTAGTGTAATCATTCCTAATTATAACTATGCTCGTTTTTTGCGGCAACGTATCGAATCGGTATTGGCCCAAACATATACAGATTATGAGATTATATTATTGGATGATGCGTCAACGGATGATAGTACATCTATTTTAAAACATTATAGTGCTAATCCTCATGTCAGTCATTTGGAGATTAACTCAGTCAATACAGGAAGTCCTTTTGCTCAATGGCAGAAAGGCATTAGTTTGTCTCGTGGAAAGTACATTTGGATTGCCGAAAGTGACGATGCGGCTGAACCCTCTTTTTTGAAAAAGGCAGTCTCTGTTTTGAAACAATATCCGGATGCTTCTTTTTGCTTTCTGGGTTCACATTGTATAGATGGGGAAGGTAATCAGTTAACTACTGATTTTGATCGTTGGACTTCAAAACAGTTGAGTCGTTCTCATAATATGGGTGTTTTTGATGGTGAAGATTATATAAAACATAATCTTTATTGGCGTAATTATATTTACAATGCTAGTGGTGTTGTCTTTCGTAAACAATGTTTTGAACAAATAAAAGACTTGTCTTGCTTTTCAATGCGCTATAGTGGCGATTGGCTTTTCTGGATAGAAATGGCCAAGCAAGGAATGGTAGTCGAAGTTTATGAAAAATTGAATAATTTTCGTTTGCATAATGTAAGCACTACCAAGAAGGGGCAAAAGACAGGAGATGGGGTTCGGGAAGACATATATATAGTAAATAGAATAGAGCATTCTCTCGTTAATATAGGGAGGCAAAGAAAGACTGTGCGTCATGGGAGCTTTTATAAAGAGATAAAAAGACTTAAGGTTCCTACTGAAATCAAGGAGGAACTTACATTGCATTTAGCATCTTCTTTAAAAGCAAATTCTAGTGATTATTATGTAGAACGCTTTAATAAAAGTTTTAGTTGGCTGATGCCTTGGTTGATTACTCGTGATAAAGATCGTCTGTGATTACTGGATGTTTTTATTGGAAATTGATAATGTTTATGACATACTTGCTAATAATCACTTAAAAGTAAATTTAGTCGGTGGATTTTTCTATCTTATCTGCAATAATATTACCAACAGTTTCACTAGCTATAGTTGCCCAATGCGTATCATCTATATGATAAACGTCTTTGACTCCGCTGGCAATCATTTCTCTAAAATTATCTCTAGGATTAATAAACCATTTTAGTTGGTTAATTCCATTTTCTTCTAGTTGATCAATTACTTTCTTAGGCGGGTATGGATTATTTATTATATATGGTTGGTATACATCATATTTATCGGGAGCTATCATATAATAGAGGTCAATGCCTTTTTCTTGAAAGCGTTTATGAAGGTAGTTTAGTTTGTCTAAAATGGCGTTGTATTCTTCTTCTGTGATTGATAATTTCCATAAATCGTCATTGTAAAAATAGAAGGTGTTGTATGGTGGAACAGAGAAACAATCAGTGTTTAACTGTACTTCTTTTACTGGCCTTTTTGATTTGTATAAATGATATTTGATATATTTAAACGTTTCCATTAAATAATCTTTCTTCTTTTTTTCTGTAAAATTATTTTCTGGCTTATTGTCTTCTTTCTCAAGAGTATAATTGATGTCTTTAATATCTCTAAAGCTAAGTATATGCTGTACAAATTCTCTTTCGACCGTTTCAATAATAACAGTCTTACATCCTAGGCTAGCATATATATCGTTATTCAATAAATACAATGCAATATCTTCAGAGCTATATCCTCTTCCTCTTGGATCAGGATAGTTGAGGATTCTTTCTCCTAATTTGGCTGCTAAATAATTTTGATAACCACTGAAACCTTGTTGGCTAAAGGAGTCTCCTATGGTCATAACTTTGTAATTTCTTTGTATGTTGTCATAATATGTATCTACCTTGTTCTCTGATAATGGTGTACCTAAATTGGTTTGGGTTTTGTCTATGTAAAAGTAGCCAAGTTTCCCTAAATCACCGGCTTTGGTTAGACGATCTATCAAATAGAAATTCACATAAAAACCATATGCGTATATTAATACCATGACAGGGAATATGGTGAATAAGCATTTTAATATAAATTTTCTCATAAAGTTCTAGAATTGAAAATAGATAAATGTTTGAATATCATTAGAGTAATAAAATATATAATAGAATATGGCACAGTAGATTCCCCATCTGATTATAGGGTATTTTATATTTATTTCTAGTCCGTGCATTTTGCGTCTGTTAATCCATTCTATGATAATCAAAATAGCAATGTATTGGATGCATTTAACTCCATATTCAAGCGATGAAGGTTGCCATTTAGTAAACATATAAATGATATATTGATAGGCCTCTTTTATATTTTCGGCGCGGAAGATAACCCAACCAATCATTACAAGAATGAAAGTACTAATAATCTGTCCAAGTTCTTTGAGGGATGGTAGGTATTTGTTTTCAGCTACTATGTCTTTATACTTTCTGTTTCTTCCCATGAGTAATAATGGTAGAAATAGTAGAGCATGAAATGCACCCCAACAAATAAACGTCCAATTGGCTCCATGCCAGAGACCGCTAACTAAGAAAATTATCATAGTGTTACGGAAAGATTTCCATTTGCTACATCGACTTCCTCCTAATGGGATATAAATATAATCTCTGAACCAAGTGGTGAGTGAAATATGCCAACGTCTCCAAAATTCGGCAATATCTCTAGAAAAATATGGAAAGTTGAAGTTCTGTAGTAAGTTAATGCCAAATAACTTTGCTGTACCTATAGCGATGTCCGAGTATCCAGAAAAGTCTCCATAAATTTGGAAAGTAAATAAGAAAGCTCCCCAAACCAGATTCAAACTATCAAGTGTTTGATAATTTGCAAAGATTTGATTGACTGCGACAGCGCATGTGTCTGCTACAACAATCTTTTTGAATAATCCCCATAAAATTTGCCTCATACCATCTACTGCCGCTGTGTAATCGAAAGCTCGTTGTCTTTCGAACTGCGGTAGTAAATTGGTCGCTCTTTCGATAGGACCTGCAACAAGTTGAGGAAAAAAACTGATAAAAGCAAAGAATGCTACAATATCATGTGTGGGTTTCATCTTGTGACGGTAGATATCGATTGTATAACTAAGTGCTTGAAATGTATAGAAGCTAATTCCTACTGGAAGTAAAATATCTAATGTGACCCAATCCAATTCAAATCCAAACCACTGAAACAGGTGTTGTAAATTTTCCGAGAAGAAGTTGAAATACTTGAATATTCCTAATATGGTTAGGTTTAATACAATGTTGGCAATACTTATTAAACGTTGGATGTGTCTATGTCCTTCTTGCCGTTCAAGTAGGATTCCGCTTGCATAACTACATAAAGTAGTAAACGCTATTAAGATAAGAAAGCGCCAATCCCACCAACCATAAAATAGATAACTAGCTACAACAACAAATAAGTTTTGTGCTCTTAATTTTTTGAAAGCAAACGTAACCATACTATTTTCCGCCACGCCAATTTTATCGGCTGTCTTTCAGCCGATAAAATAAAAATGCCCGTAAGAAAATATTTTTGTTTTAACATTCCGGTTTATAGAAACATGGCAGAAGAGCCTTCTTGTCGCAGTCCTTACCATGAAGAATACATTCAAACAAGT
>NZ_QTMZ01000139.1:0-816 GCF_003602935.1 Bacteroides sp. AM54-2NS | reverse complement strand
TAGTCGTGACTGGAGTTTGGTAGCCACCGGTACTCGCATAACCGCTGAGTTCGGTGCTTTTTTAAAAGAATTACTTAGATAATCACGCCGTTAGCTGCCAAAGTGTAGCTGAGCATTACTGTATGGATGGCAAACAGCTTCAAAGCCAATATAAAGACCACCTGAGTGACTTCCAGAATTGGGATCAGAGAGCACATGCCCAAGAGTATATCCTTTATCCAAAGAATATGGGTTATCGCCTATGTATTGACGAAACGGCTTTGAGCAAGGGAGATCTTTATACCATCTTAATAAATAGAGATAAGCGAGGTAGGAAAGGTTCTATTATAGCTGTAATTCAGGGCACTAAAGCCGATGATATCATTGCGGTACTTACAAAGATGCCACAGGAGCTGCGTAATCAAGTCAAAGAAATTACACTGGATATGGCCGGGAGCATGCAAAAGATTGCGAAAACGTGCTTTCCACGTGCCATGCAGGTGATTGATAGGTTTCATGTACAAAAACTTGTATACGAAGCGGTACAAGAGTTGCGTATTACATATAGATGGCAAGTGATAAAAGAGGAGAATAAAGCCATGAAAGCGGCAAAAGAGAAGGGGGAAGTACATAAAGCAGAAGAACTCGAAAACGGAGATACACTCAGGCAATTATTAGCCAGAAGCAGATATTTATTATTTAAATCACCTGATAAATGGACCAAGAGCCAGAAAATCAGGGCAGAATTACTTTTCAAGCAGTTTGAAGATATTAAGCACGTATATTACTACTCATTGGAGTTGGGAAAGATCTTTTCCACAAACTATGACAAGGATG
>NZ_QTMZ01000138.1:0-904 GCF_003602935.1 Bacteroides sp. AM54-2NS | reverse complement strand
TAGTCGTGACTGGAGTTTGGTAGCCACCGGTACTCGCATAACCGCTGAGTTCGGTGCTTTTTTAAAAGAATTACTTAGATAATCACGCCGTTAGCTGCCAAAGTGTAGCTGAGCATTACTGTATGGATGGCAAACAGCTTCAAAGCCAATATAAAGACCACCTGAGTGACTTCCAGAATTGGGATCAGAGAGCACATGCCCAAGAGTATATCCTTTATCCAAAGAATATGGGTTATCACCTATGTATTGACGAAACGGCTTTAAGTAAGGGAGATCTTTATACCATCTTAATAAATAGAGATAAGCGAGGTAGGAAAGGTTCTATTATAGCTGTAATTCAGGGCACTAAAACCGATGATATCATTGCGGTACTTACAAAGATGCCACAGGAGCTGCGTAATCAGGTCAAAGAAATTACACTGGATATGGCCGGGAGCATGCAAAAGATTGCCAAAACGTGCTTTCCACGTGCCATGCAGGTGATTGATAGGTTTCATGTACAAAAACTTGTATACGAAGCTGTACAAGAGTTGCGCATTACATATAGATGGCAAGTGATAAAAGAGGAGAATAAAGCTATGAAAGCGGCAAAAGAGAAGGGGGAAGTATATAAAGCAGAAGAACTCGAAAACGGAGATACACTCAGGCAATTATTGGCCAGAAGCAGATATTTATTATTTAAATCACCTGATAAATGGACCAAGAGTCAGAAAATCAGGGCAGAATTACTTTTCAAGCAGTTTGAAGATATTAAGCACGTATATTACTACTCATTGGAGTTGGGAAAGATCTTTTCCACAAACTATGACAAGGATGTAGCAAGAGCAAAGCTGGCACTATGGTATAATAAGATTGAAGAATATGGATACGATACATTCACAACAGTAGCAAACTCTATTGAGAA
>NZ_QTMZ01000137.1:0-950 GCF_003602935.1 Bacteroides sp. AM54-2NS | reverse complement strand
TATTGGATGGAAGGAATCAATAAAGTGCTTGATAGATATGGACTATCAAGAGAGGAGTTTTGGAAAGACCCCGAAGCATTCATTAATAATTTGGAAGATAAGGATGCAAAGCTTACATTGGAGTTCTACATGCAAATAGTATAACTAATAATAATTAAATGAATTAATATGACTAATGAACAATTAAATCAATACTATAGTAAGGATGCAGATAAGAAGCAGTGTTGGGTAAGTAAAGACCATAACTGTCCATTAAAGGAACAATGTAATGGACTTGTTAAGCCAGAATGTAAAGAGCATATAGACAATGAAGAAGCCTGCCATGTTGTTGATAAGATGATAGAATGGTATTACCAAGTGGAAGAACCTGAATTTCTAAAGTTCTATAATTGTCACTTAGAGATGTTAGAGAGACATGGAAGGAATTAGTTATTCCTTCCTCTGTTAGCAGGGATATTTAATGGACGTAAATTATTAAGCTTATTAGTACCACCTTCAGAAATTGGTTTAATATGGTCTACTTCCCAACCCCAAGGATGTTCAGCTTTACCATAAGCATCACGATGTATATATTCACCACTGGCATCTTTGCGAAGTCCGTCCTGTACTAAAGTGGCTTTACTGAATATTATATCCAGTTCTTCTTCTGTCCATTTAGGTCTTACTTCCATAATCTTAGATATTAGAATTAATAACTGCAAATATAGCAATAATTATTAATATTCCAAGACATCCTAAGAGAGTATGGAACGCATTGACAGGTAAGTATTTTGTTTATCCATTAATAGGAACTACACTAATAGGAGGAATGAATTATGAGAAGATTTAATAAATATGGATTTGGTACAACAGCTCCAGCAATTATAAATAATAGAGAGTAATATTATGGAAGAATATCCTTATACAGAGGTTGTAGACGGTAAAGAGTACACCTATATTAATATGGGTAC
>NZ_QTMZ01000136.1:0-1038 GCF_003602935.1 Bacteroides sp. AM54-2NS | reverse complement strand
CAGTAAACCAGGGCTTTTTCCATCCGTCTTTGCCCGACAGCGACTGAATACGCTCAATCATCATATCGGCAAACAGGTCGAGTGCCTTGTCTTCGGCACTCGGACCTTCTTTAGTATAAGGTTTTCCCATAGTCATTAACCATTATAGGGCTGAGGAACATATTCGCTCATCTCCGACACTCGGCAGGAGAAGTCCAACTTGTCATTGAAGACACTGACAGACAACGCCCCTTTGATGTTCGCTTTCACACCCGGTTGCAGCCATGCCTCACGTTTGCCATCGAAGAGGAAGAAACTTACCCAGATGTATTCAAATCCGTCCTGTACTTTCTCTGCACTGAAAGCGGAGAACTGGCAGTACGGCACACCATTCTTGTCCGTCTTGTCCTCAATGCTCTTGCCCACCTTGCCGCGGAACTCCATCACGCCCTTGATGCAGTCCTCTGCCTCGGCAGGCTGGTGGCTGATGCTGCTTGCCGACAGGTTGAAATAAAGGCATCGCCCCGTTTCCTCGGTACCAATACACCGACTACCTCAATGTGCTCGCCAATGTTGCAGCTGCCTACATCCGTAAGTGTCCCGTCCTTGATGACCGACACCTCGATAGTCTTGTTAATCCCGCTCTTCGCCGGAATGACTATGTTCATGGCAAAGCTCACAAAGGCCTTGCCCTCCTTGTTCGTGCGGCAGGTCGCAACCTTGCTGACCGTTCCGCACACTGTTACATTACATTTGATCATTGCTCGATACTTTTTGAATTATACATCTCCATTGTCCAAGTGAAATGTCTTCGCAATGTCAATAATCTCTTTTCAATCATCATATACTGGCGCACGTATCAGTTCATAGACCATCCACGCTGCTATGATAAGTTGGAAGCCGAGATGGATGATGGCCACGGTCTGACCGAAAAGCCATTGGGTAAGCATGAAGTGTCCTGTCACTGCCAGCATACCCATCAACACTGTACACAGATGACTTGCTATCCTTTTCATTTCCTTTGCAGATTTTGTTGTTGACTCTCAGCCTCCATCCCTT
>NZ_QTMZ01000135.1:0-1045 GCF_003602935.1 Bacteroides sp. AM54-2NS | reverse complement strand
CTGTCATTATTAATTCGACTTCATAAGCATATAAAGACTATATATTACAGTCAGAGGTCAAATTATACCCTCTCTTAATATAATTAATAACAGGTATAAAATGACCTCTTTACTTACTTATTAAAGCTAAGAATTATATTAGGTAGTAAATCTCCTGTAATGGGATGCCATTCTTTCTTTTGTTTGGCTTCATCATTGCTTATTAGTAATTCATTAGGAGTAAGTTCCAACCTGTCGGGAAACAGTTTTAACAATCCTGCTTGGAATAATTCAATATTATACTTGAATACTGTATTCTTACTTATTCCCAACTTATTAGCTATTCCTATGTTAGTAAGAGGAATAGTATTATTCTCTGCAATTAATAATAGCTTGATATAGTACCCTTTCACTTTCACACTTAGCTTAACTTGGGTAAACTTATGGGATAATGTGATAAAGCCTTTGTAATCCATGGCAGGTATCTTATACAGACTTCTCATTGTAAATTCATATACAGGGTGGTTGATTGGGCTGGGGTATTTCTTTCTTGTCAATACCGTGTCCATGCTCTTATTGAAATTCTTTAATGTGCTTTCCTTCTCACCTGTAATCTTGGCTATATCTTCAATCCGTAGTCTTACATTATAATAGCTGTTTCTATATAGAGACAGACAAAAGAATCTATACAGGTCAGGTTCATTTAAAGCATTTAACATTGACTTATTAATGGTAGCATTATGAGTTCTTATGCTTGTCCTGTTTATTAGATGTTGTTTGGCAATATTCATTAGTAGCTGATTGAACATTATCGGTAAATAACAAATCTCTCTTCTCCCGTTCCAACTTGTAATAGTAGGCTGTACCAAAGTAAATCTTGGCTTCCTTCCTGTTGGCAAACTGCTTCCCTGTAGGTAAATGGATTATCATAATTAATCGGTTAGTCTTTGTAATGGGATATATACAGTATAATATCTTCCGTTCCTGTGTACCCTGCGTTTCATGTAGCCATTAAATTGCGCCCACATTCCGATTTGAAGTTTATTGTCCCGTACATTATTCTTCA
>NZ_QTMZ01000134.1:0-1056 GCF_003602935.1 Bacteroides sp. AM54-2NS | reverse complement strand
ACCTCTGACCATTTAGCTTTTGAATATCGCTATGTCGCATTCCTGTCAGTGCAGAGAACAAGGCTGCCCGTTTTAGTATATCATCACACGGAGTCTTTGCCAATATATTAAGTTCTTCGAGTGACAGATACTCTCTTCGAGCACTCTGAAACATGATATTCTTAGCCTTGGCAGCAATATCACAATTCAGATAGCCATCCACGAAAGCTTGTTTGAGTGCCGCCTTGAAGATAGAGAAGTACGTCGATGCCGTATTCCTTGAAATAGTTCCTTTCTTAGAACCACCCTGCGGTGCCTTTATCAAGAAGGAACGGAATGCCTCAATATACTTCATGTCAATCTGCGAGAACTGTATGTAGTCACACTTGGCAAACATTGACAACAGTGTGTGCAATCTGCGCCAGTTGACAACTATCGATTCTGACGCAGTTTCCTCTCTTTCTTTGATTAGCTTCTCAATATACTCCAGAACATTGCATTTTGAGCGTTCGCTTTGTTCTGCCATTTCCATTTGCTGCTCAGTAAAGAGAGCCATATTGTCGTATTCTTTTTGACGCAGGACTCGAACGCCATCCGCATAAAGGCAAGTTTCCATATCTTGCTTGGATTTACACTGAATAACGCCATTGTCATCTCGCTTGGGCTTGTACTTTATTCTACCAGCAACGGCTCGCTCACTACGTCTTTTATCCCATATCGGAGTAGTAATAGACCTCCTGAGATATTCACGCACTCGTTTGGGTTTGTCACTTCCCGTCTCATAAACAGGATAAGCTTCAAGATAGATGAACCACTCATCTCTCCACTCACTTTTCTTTAATTTGACGGAGACTTTAGTATAATCTAATCTTTTCATAATGGTTTTATATCTTTATAAAGTTTGTCTATTGATTCCTTGTGAGCATACACATAATTACCGATTTGCCGGGTCGGTATTGAGTATTTTCGTATATGAGCATACACGGTGCTGTCATCCAGATGAAATTTCTTGGAAATCTCACCTATTGTATAGCAATCCTCTGGTTCCATGCGGTACATGGTAACTGGTTTCCTTGG
>NZ_QTMZ01000133.1:0-1061 GCF_003602935.1 Bacteroides sp. AM54-2NS | reverse complement strand
TAACAGATTTCTTTTCGCCTGCCTTGCCGCTGCGGATATTGTTTTGCAAAGGTAATGCTGGCGATTGTTCAAACACCAAATCGTCCATTGCATTTGACCGAAAAATCTTCCTCTGCGTGCAGAGCGTATTTTTCGCTCCCGATTTGGCTTTTTGATCGCCATCACTCTTGGAAAGCAAAAAATATCCCTTGGGCAGGCAGGAAAAGCCTCCGAAATAAGGGAAGAAAAAACATAAGAGCAATGGCACACAAGAATGACTATCAAATCCAAAAGCAGTTAGACAAGCCTCAGACTTGGTTCTGCAAATACTATCCCGCACGCATCCGCAATGTGGGTGAGAAGGAGATTGCCGACAGACAATTAGTGTTTGACTTCAAGGACGGAAGAGCCTACGAGGAAGTGGCGCAGCGCACCGCAGAGAATATGCTGACACTCTACGGCAAGGGTTGCGTGAACATCGTCTTCGCCCCCGTTCCGGCATCCACAAGCGAGAGCAACGAACTCCGCTACAAGGCTTTCTGCCACAGGGTTTGTGAACTGACAGGAGCGGAAAACGGCTACGAGCACGTGAGGGTATGCGGAGAGCGTAAGACCATCCACGATAACCGCAAGAACGAGGATGAAGTCTGCAAGGCGAATGTCGTTGAGTTTGATGAGCCGTTCTTCGACAACAAAATGGTGTTGGTCTTTGACGATGTGATAACCAAGGGTCTCAGCTATGCCAAGTATGCCAACCAACTCGAAAGGCTCGGGGCATGTGTTATTGGCGGTATGTTCCTCGCACGCACACATTATAAAGTAAGGTAAAGTATGACAAAGTACGACAAGGCAGTGTCCGTATGCTTCAGCGGACACCGCAGCGTACCTTTCGCCAAGCGGAGGGAGTTGAAGCAATGTCTCAAATCGGAGATAGCCAAGGCGTATGCCGACGGCTACCGGTATTTCTATTGTGGCATGGCAATGGGATTTGACCTGCTGGCGGCAGAAGCCGCCCTTTCGTTGCAATGCGAGTTGAAGGACTTGCAGGTGATAGCCGTTGTGCCGTTCCGTGGTCAGTCTGA
>NZ_QTMZ01000132.1:0-1086 GCF_003602935.1 Bacteroides sp. AM54-2NS | reverse complement strand
ATGCGAATCAGTAGTTGAAATCACTAGCTGATTCAGTTAGTTAAATTGTTATTATTCAATTAATTATCTCATTTATTTATTTCTTAATCTCCTTGAAAATCAGTATATTAGAAGAATAAAACCACTCATTATTCTAATTATGATTCCCAAGGAGAAAGAGCTAAAACTTATAAAAATATATATGTATATCTGCGATGTTTATCAGTCTTCACTGAAGTTCTACTGTCAGAGGTTCAGTAATAACGCTACACCGATCTTCACTGATCAGGAGCTGCTTACCGTATATCTGTTCTGCGGAGCGTATCAGTGCTATTTTAGCATCAAAGAGATACATACATTCACCAAAGAATATTTGCTTTCCTGGTTCCCTAACCTTCCCTCTTATCAAACATTCAACTATCGGCTGAAGCTGATGAGTGAGGCGATTAATGAACTGGTGAAGCATCTCATTACTTTCTTTAAACCAACAGATTGCGATTCTATGATATCACTTATTGACTCCATGCCCATCATTACTTGTGCAGGAAAGAACAAAACCGGAAAAGTGGCTACTGAAATTGCCACTAAAGGATACTGCTCTACAAAGAACATGTATTATTTCGGGCTCAAACTTCACACCTTAGCTTTCCGCAGGGAAGGAACCATTCCATTCCCCGAAATGATCATCTTATCATCGGCAGAGGAGAATGATCTGACTGTTCTTAAAAGAGAAGCCGCTGATAGTCTTATAAACAGATATATATTTGCGGATAAGATATACTCAGACTTCTCGTTCTGGGGAAACAAACAGCAGGAACAAGGGGTAACCATGATGACTCCCGTTAAAGCAATAAAGGGAGAGGAGCCTATTATTACTCAAAGAGAGAAAGCGGGCAGAGACCTGTTTTCAACTGCATTATCAAAGGTCAGACAACCGATAGAATCTTTTTTCAACTGGCTGAATGAAAAAACAAATATTCAAAGAGCGATGAAAGTCAGATCTACATCTGGACTTTTAGTACATACGATGGGCAAAATTGCCATCGCATTCATTTATCTAATTTTCTAAAACAAGGAATCAGAGTTCAACTACTGATTCGCATTATT
>NZ_QTMZ01000131.1:0-1129 GCF_003602935.1 Bacteroides sp. AM54-2NS | reverse complement strand
TTGCATCCTTATCTTCCAAATTATTAATGAATGCTTCGGGGTCTTTCCAAAACTCCTCTCTTGATAGTCCATATCTATCAAGCACTTTATTGATTCCTTCCATCCAATATTCTGCTGTTATCATATTCATTCATTTTAGATATAGTTACCGGAGTACCAATTATAGTTGACCACTTCGACAACCATTTGGCAGCTTCCTTCCAATCTACAATAGATTTAAAGAACTCTGTCATGTTATTATCCATTCCTGTATCTTTAATGTAATTCTTAGCTGCATACCTTAACATGTCCTCTGTAATCTCTTGGTCTGGAGATGATAGTCCGTAGTAGTCTTTAATCTGTGTACCTCTACCAGTTAACTCTGTGCCATTCCTTGCACTAAAGTAGCCAGACAAGTCCGTTAAACTAGTATCAAATCCTTTAGGAGCCTCTCCTGGTATATGAATGGCGTGGTCCATTTCATGGCTAACTGTCCTACGTATATTATTATCTCCAAAGTCACTAGCAACTCTAGATAACCCACTCCTTCCTACATAGATGTTTCCCGTACTAGAAGTGGCAAATATCATGTTGTCATTTAACAACCCTCTTGACTTCATATATGATTCACCAGTAGGTAACTTATTAGTACTAGCATTAATGAAATCATCAGATACTTTGCCTATAGTTTCCAAAGGTGCTTTATCATAATAATGTATCTTAGGGTACATTGAGTTGCTCTTATAAGCCCAATTATAATTACCAGCATTAAAATACCTCTGACCGTTTACTGTTTCTGGTAGTCTGTCAAATCCTCCATTAGCCAACCTAGTTGCATGTAATTCTATAGGGTCAGCTGGTGAATTAGGAGTAACATAGTCAGGCAGTTTAAAATTGTTATCTTTAAACTCGTATGTTCCGTCTGGAATATTATTAGCCCTTATACGTCCTATTTCATTATTAATACTCTTAACTTTAGGATTACCCTTATTTACAGCTTCGTCAATAGCCTTACTAATTACTCTAGCTCTAGCCCATTTGTTACCACCAACAGCCATATCTTTTACTGGCTTTAACTTAGGTCCAAAGTTACGCATTCCAAATCCACCTGCCAAATTACCTATGTTAAAGAAATCTGCAACTACCGGAT
>NZ_QTMZ01000130.1:0-1145 GCF_003602935.1 Bacteroides sp. AM54-2NS | reverse complement strand
AAGCCCCACTTTCAATCCATACGGTTGCAACATCGTTATCTTAGAACTATTAACGGAAAATTTCACTTTACTCTTTAGCGCCTCGTCCATATCTGGATTTTCTTCGCACGTACACACCGGACAATCCGAACCGCTACGCGTACCTGCTTTATATCCTCCGCAAATATCACACTTCTCACCCGTACACTCACGCTCCGAAATGACATGAAACCGAAAAAGTTTCTGACGAATGGGAAACAGGCCATGGAATAAACAACATTAGTAATCTGCCATCTATCACAATATTAGAATGGCAGATTACTTTATCCATTCATTCTTACTTCTTTTTTAAAGGAAGAGGATCATAACTGTTTTTAAAATCTTGATTTTTATCTGCGGGAATATCAAAACTCAAACCTATGCCATTACCAAAACTAACAGCACGAGGTTTACCTATAATTCCCCAAAAAGTCACTTTTGCTGCATATTTCATTTCAAAACGTTCTTTACGGTTGTCATATAGAAAAGTAACCCGATAAATAGGTTCACCTATATGCGGCTTATCCGATTCGAGCATATTAGGGTGATAGGGCAGAATAAGACGTTCAATTTTAATTTTATCCCGATAATATTCCGGACCATGTTTCATAACAATAGCTGTTGCCATTGATTTCAACAGAGAATTACGTTTGGATTTCGGAATAGAATCCAAATTCTGACTATAAGAGGTCAGGACAAAACTTACTAAAAAACTGAATAACAATACAAACTTTTTCATATGCTTTCCTTATTTTAAATTAATAGTTAATATTCATAGGCACTACGCGGAGTTTGGCATCTATCTATACCCACATAAACAACCCCGGCAGGATCATTCAACTCATGACCACCCAAAAGTAAACAAGTTCCTTCTTCTGAATCATATTTCCCCTCATAATCGTACACAAATAAAGGAGCATTCTTGCTATCGCTGCCCCACTCACGATCTTTATCAGAAGGACCTACCGGACGCCTCGTACCTTTCGGACAATTTGTCCAAGGAGTATGAGTGTGGAAATAAGCGACTCGATAGTACCCATGTTCCAAAGGAGATTCCGACTGCTTTACTTTCTTAGGAACAGAAGGAGAAATATGACCACCATCCTTTCCGTTATTTTCGACCAAGG